>CAZLDF010000398.1:0-6926 GCA_964558095.1 uncultured Isosphaeraceae bacterium
CCTCACCCCAACCCTCTCCCACCCCCCCACGCGGGGAGAGGGAGAATGATCACCCGCTTCGGACGTTCGCGAGTTCTTCGAGCGATTCTCCTAGCAGCCGCTCCTGATCGCCGGCGGAGATTTCGCGCCGGAGGATTTTGGCGGCCATCGCAGCGGCCAGAGAAGACGCCTCGGAATGCAGCTCCGCGATCGCGGCCTCTTTGGCCGATTCGATGTCACGCCGGGCGCGAAGCTTCATTTCGGATAGATGCTTCTCGTTCTCCTGGCGCAGTTCCTCGGCCTTGGCGCGGGCGTCGGCGGTCGCCTTGGCGATCGTCTCCTGCGCGCTGCGCTGCGCTTTGGTCAGCTCTTCTTCGTACTGCTTCTGCGCAGCGACGGCCGCGGCACGCGCCTCCTCGGCGCTCTTGATCTCGTCGCGGATCTTCCTTTCGCGCTCATCGAGCGCCCTCGTGATCTTGGGCCAGACGAAAATGGCGAGGATGGTGAACGCGATGAGAAAGACCGCCAGCGACGTCGCTGCGGGCAGCCAGTTCATCGCCATCACGTCGGCGTGCTCGACGCCTCCGGCCCCCCCTGCATTGTGTGCTGTTGCCAGTAACCAGAACATCAGTGTTTCTCACTCCAAACAAAGCAACGAGCGCCCGGCCCTTTTTGCAGGCCCTTCGGCCCTCACCCCAGCCCTCTCCCAAGGGGAGAGGGAGTCAAGCGGGCGCGGGGATCTTGCCCAGCGCGATGACGCCGACGATGACGGCGAAAAGCGCCACGCCTTCGACGAGCGCCGCGGTGAGGATCATGTTGATGAAGATGCGGCCGGCCATTTCAGGCTGGCGCGCGATGGCTTCGACGGACTTGCCGCCGATGATGCCGATGCCGATGCCGGCGCCGATCACGCCCAGGCCCGCGGCCAGCCCCGCGCCCACGCCCGCCAGTCCGAAATCAGCGAGCGTGAGGGAACCCATCGTCATCGCGCCGGACGCGGCGGCGGCCTCCCCCGGTGCAAACACAGCCATCACGGCGAACGCAATCATCATCGGTCCAAGAATCTTTTTCATTGCAGATCGACTCTTTCCTTGACGCCGTGGGTTGGCATCGCTGATTCATACGTTGTGACGGCGGAAGCGTCCCACTTGTCGCTCCGGCCGAACGAATTCAAGAGGCGAGGATCGCCGGGGGCGTTGCCTTTGCCTCGTGCATGGTGACCTGGTGTTCGTGCTCATGCTCGTCTTCGTGCTCCTCGCCATGGTGCGACATCAGGCTGACGAAGACCGCGGTGAGGAACATGAAGATGAACGCCTGCAGAAAGGCGACGAACACTTCGAGGAACGTGATCAACACCGCCGCGATGCCGCTGATCACCGATATCGCGCCGATGCCCAGCCCGCCCATGCCCCCCTCAGCCGCGGCAAGGCCGAAACCTGTCAAAACCGCCATCAGCGTGTGGCCGGCGACCATGTTCGCGAACAAACGAATCGCCAGCGCTGTCGGTTTGATGAACTGCCCCGCCAGCTCCACGGGCACGACGACGAGCATGACGGGCCAGATGAACCACGGCTCGTGAATCAGCCCGCCCGTCTGATGTTCAACCCAGCCCTTGAATCCCAGCTCGCGAAAGCCGTGGAACTGGATCAGGATGAACGAAAGGAAGGCGAGAGCGCCGGTGACCATGATGTTGGCCGTCGCGGTCCCGCCGAGCCACGGTTCATGCACGCCAAAGAGGTGCATGACATCAAGCAGCGGCATCAGGCCGAAGAGATTGTTGAAGAGAATGAAGAAGAAGAGCGAAAGCAGATAGGGCAGGTATCGCCGCGTGTGCTCCTTGCCGAGGACCGGCACGAGCATTTCGTCGCGCAGATAGACAACCAGCGTTTCGATGAGCTGGCTGAACTTGCCCTTGGTGATGTAGCGTTCGTTGCCCTCT
This sequence comes from uncultured Isosphaeraceae bacterium, assembly GCA_964558095.1. GTDB lineage: Bacteria > Planctomycetota > Phycisphaerae > Phycisphaerales > SM1A02 > CAZLDF01. Next base: position 1,919 of record CAZLDF010000398.1, read on the forward strand.
GATTCGGGCCCGGTCGCGATCGACCGCGCCGCCGCGATCATCGCCAGGACAAAGAGCACAGCGACGAGGATGATCGTCAGCATGTGCATCGTGAGCACCGGCGTGCCGTCGATGCGCAGGAGCACAAGGTCGGTGACGTGATCCAGCGGATCAGCCGCGGCGAGAGTCATCAGGTTGGCGAGATTGCACTGCACGAGAGGTCGTCATCTGGTGATTTGGTGATCTGATGATTTGGCGATTGATTCGTTCTTCGTGCCTTCGTCGCTCCGTCGCTTCGTCGCTCACTTCGTCGGCAGGACCTTCTTGACGTGGCGGGCGATGATCCACGCCTCGGTGAGCACGGACAGAAAATAGGTGGCCGCGACCGCGAGACACAGCGCCTCGAGGTCGAGGGAAGTCGCGGAGTATAGCAACCACGCCGCGGCGGGTGTGATGAACAGGCGGAGAACCGTCGCCCCCAGCCAGAAGGTCATCCACGAGGCGATCGGCCGGGCCTTCCAGGGGGTCATCGCGAGGGTCGCGCCAGCCGCGATGAACCCCGTCATCGCCGCCCCCCATGTGACGGCTTCAATGAGCGACCGGTCCCAGCCTGCAATGAGCACCAGAGCCGCCCAGAGAACCGCGATGGACACTGTGATCGCGACGATCGCAGCCAGCAGCGGACGGGTCGGCAGGGCGATCGACGCTTCAGTCCGGGCGGGCTGTGCAGGTTCGCTCAATCGTGGGCCTCGTCGTGTTCGCTGTTCTGGGCTTGTTCGTCATCCTCATCGCGAAACGGGATGGGTTTGCCTCGCCCGGCGGTCGGGGCAGTGCGCTCGAGGAGCTTGTTGAGCTTGAGCGAGCCGCGGAGGAGCGTCCACAGAGCGACGACGATGCCGATGACGGACCCGACAAGCACGCCGCTGGTGGTGCCCCGCCACTTGTCGAAGCCCCAGCCGAGCAGCGCCCCGGCCCCGACCTGCGCTGCGACCTCCATGCCCAGGGCCGCCATGCGCCATCCGATGCGGATTTCCTGTTCCTCCGCATCGGAGCTGCCTCTTCCTGTAGGGTTGGGAGAGTGTTGGGTTGAGGGCCGTTCGCTCACCATCACGGCGTTATACCCGGCTTCGATCAGTATCGCAGTGTCAACGCGACAAGCCTCACCCAGCGATCGACACCTTGCCGTACCATGTTAGGGGTTGCGAGAGAACATCGGGCAAAGTGTTACCCATGTGCCCGAACAGCGGCCCGACTGACCCCCCACTGGGGGACAAGCCCCCTCGCGAAACGAACTTCCGACCTCTGATTCCTGACCTCTGACCTCTGACCTCTGACCTCTGACCTCTTCTTCCCATGACTATCCCCGAATCCGACATCATCGACGTCACTCCGAAACCCGTCACACGAGGCGAGGCTCTCTTCGTTCCCGCCATCATCGCGGGACTGGGCACCACCTTTCGCCACGTCTTTCAGAACATCGGCCGCGCCGGCAAGACCAAGAAGAACATCTGGGTCGTGCAATACCCCGAAGAGAAACGCGATGATCGCCCCGTGTTGGACGGCGGGCAGGAGCGCGAAACATTCCGCGGCGTGCACCGGCTCAATCGCGATGAGGACGGCCGCGTGCGCTGCGTCGCCTGCTTCATGTGCTCGACCGCGTGCCCGGCCGATTGCATTCATATTGTGGCCGAGGAATCGCCGTGGGAGGACCGCGAAAAATATCCCAAGCAGTTCGACATTGATGAGCTGCGCTGCATCTACTGCGGCATGTGCGAAGAAGCGTGCCCGGTGGACGCGATCGAACTCACGCCGCACTACGAGATCACGGGCTTGACGCGCCAGGAAATGATCTTCGACAAGCAGAAGCTGCTGGAGGTCTATGACATGACGATCGGCGAGAAGCCGATGTGATCGCTTTCTTCTCCCTCTCCCCGTGGGAGAGGGTTGGGTGAGGGCCGTAAGGAGCAGTGGCACAGGCGTCTCGCCTGTGATCGATTCTTCGGCCTCGATGGCCGAAGAATCGATAGCGGCGTGCAAGCGGCCCGTTTCGTCAGCCCATCCGAGGGCACGACACGCATGCACAATGCAGTTGTCAACACCCGCACCGCGGAACACCGCACGCTGCATTTCGACTCGATCGATGACCTGCTCGCGGAAGTCGATCGCATCGTCGCCGCCGACCGCGCCGGATCGCTGCGCCGCACGGGCAACTGGACCACGGGCCAGATCTTCGCTCACATCGCAGCATGGGCGAACTATCCATATGAGGGTTATCCGCCGGGCGCGACGCCGCCGTGGTTCGTGCGCATCATCGCGAGAATGATGCGCAAGAGGTTCGTGACTAGACCGATGAGCCGCGGCTTCCGCATCCCGCGCGCCGAGCACGGCACGTTCGGCGTCGAGGACGCCAGCATCAGCACCGAAGAAGGCGCCCGACGCCTCCGCGACGCGATGGCTCGCTTGCAGCGCCGCGAAGCGGCCATCCACCACAGCCCGGCATTGGGCCCGATGAGCGAGGACGACCGCATCGCCCTGAACCTGCGGCATGCGGAGCTGCATCTTGGGTTTTTGTGTGCGTGAGATGTTGACCCTGGAAGCTGGATAACCGCATTGAATACAGCCCGTTTGTGGCACAACTTTCTGAACTGTCGGGTGCGTACCTCCATCGGACTTCAGATTCTGGTATTGTGATGCCTCTCATGCAGCAGCCACAAGTGATTTCGATCGATACCACCCAAACATTCCCTCACCTGTCGCGGGCACCCATTGTTGAGGCCGTGGTTGATTTTCGAACTCGTGCTGAGGTGCCTTGGAGACAGCAAGACGTCCAGGAGAGTCTCAATCGACAGCTGCCTGATTACAAGAAAAATGAACTCATGTTCGACTTCTCTGTGTCGTTTCACGTCGAGTTGAACGCTCAGCCGGATGCGCAGGGTGCGTCGCATACAGAGTCCTCCAGAAGGACACAGGATTGGATAGGTGTGAAAGTCGAGACGAGCGATGGAATCAATATCGGGATGTTTACGCGCGCCGGTTTTACTTACAGCCGCCTGCCGCCTTACGAAGACTGGGATCGATTTAGCACCGAAGCTCTTCGCCTATGGTCGGTCCATCATTCCATGGCGCGGTCGTCCGATATACAACGACTTGGAGTTCGATTCATCAATCGACTTGAGGTGCCAACGGAAAACCTGGACTTGAGCAACTACTTCCAGGGATTCGGCACAGCGCCAGGACGTCTGCCTGTTGCAGGCTTCTTCTACCGCGATGTCTTGGCGTGTCCTCCATCGGCCTATCTCATAAACGTGATTCGCACCCTGCGTCTGCCAGAGGCCGCGCCCCCGACGACGGTGCAACTGCTGCTCGACATTGACGTATCCTCGACCGAGGCGCTGGTACCTGACGATGCTAGAATCAAGCACCGGTTAGGTGAAATGGCCTGGATCAAGAACCGGGTCTTCTTCGATAGCTTGACGGAAGCTGCCTTGGATCTCTGCCGATGAAACTCACCGTGGCCGCACTGTCTTACTCGCTGTTGAACGTCCCCGTTTCGCTCGCGCAGAGCGGCGAATCGCAATACATCAGCCGGCAGCTCGACGAGGGTTGGCGAGCGCTACAGCGATCTCAAACACTGGGCAGCATTCACGCATTCGCTGCATTGAGTCGGCTTGCTCAGGAATGTGAGAATGCGAACTGGGATGGATACGGCGCTGCGCCTGTGTCTCAGCGCGGTATAGAGGAAGCGAGCGCGGTGATACGATCGCTGCCGCTAGGATTCCCTCAACCGGATACGAGTGCGGACTTCGACGGGCACGTAACGCTCGAGTGGTACCGGTCTCCAACTCGTACTCTGGCCGTCAGTGTATCTCCCGACGGTTTGCTCCATTACGCAGCCATAATCGGCGCAAGCCGCCAGTTTGGCACTGAGCCGTTCCTCGGCCCGTTGCCCGAACGTCTTACAGAGCTAGTTCGACGAGTGATGCAAGCATGACCGTCCTGGTCTTGGATGGGGACTCGATCCAAGAAGCGGAGCGGCTCGCGCGCTTCATCATGTCTACAAGTCAGGTTCGCGGAGACGGATCACTCAAGCCGAATGCATTCATGCCTCCCTCGGACCGCAATCTTTCCGTGACGCGGCACGGAGCGTTGCCCATCCCAGACTTGTGGGGTCGTGGCCGCGCGGTCGCTCTGCAGTGTGATCGAAATCTGCACGGGAGAGCAGATGTCCTAGCCGGAGCGGCGCGAAACGAAGCGGAGCTTCAAGTCGTGGCCGCGCCACTTCCATCGAATCCAGAGCATGCGCACATCACAGCGTGGCCAAGCGAAAAGCCAGCTCAAATGATGAAAGCGCAGATCCTAGCATCGCATGCCAGATTTGAAGCTGCTCCAGCCACGGCCAGTGAAGCACCGGTTGCTACGACTTCAAAGGAGACTTTGGCGAACCATCGTGTGCAACAGCCCAATCTACTTACCCGCTTCGCCCGCTGGGGCGATCGGTTGCTGCTGCGCCGCTTGCCGGAGTTTCACCTGTTCGCGAGCGAGGCCGATCGCGTCCGCGCGATCGCGGAACTCGACCGCGAGGTGAACCGGACTCGAGCGTTCGCCCGGCTGGTCGCGTGGGTGGTCGTCATTGGCATCATTCTCGCCAATCTGTCGCTGTGGTTTGTGCCTGCGATCTCGCCGTGGGGCTTTGACGGGCAGGGGTGGATGGCGGCGAGCATCGTCGCATTCGCCTGCACTGCGATCATCATCTGGGGCTGGCGGCGCAGCGTGGTGCGTCACATTCGCGCCAAACTCATTGAAATGGGCGTGCCGGTCTGCCGGCAGTGCGGGTATGAGATGCGCGGGCTCGTTGAAGCGCGATGCCCCGAGTGCGGGTGGGAAGCTGATGAGCAGGTGAAGGCGCTGATTCAGGGGAAGTGAGCACTGTGCGCATCGCGTGGTTTGAGTGATTTGCGTGCCGTTGCAGAAAGCATCGCGACCCCGGCCATTGAGGCCGGGGTCGCGATCACAGGCGAGGACGCCTGTG
>CAZLDF010000399.1:0-7392 GCA_964558095.1 uncultured Isosphaeraceae bacterium
GGTTCGTTTTCATCAGGGGCCTCGACAGCGGGGTGAACCGCATCGCGTACGCGCCCCCCCCCGCCCCCCCCCCCGCCCCCCGCAACGGCAGCATGTTCGTCGGCATGACCAACCGCGGCTGGTGGAGCTTTGGCCCGCGCCAGTGGGGGCTCCAGCGGATTGTGTACACGGGTTTGCTGCCGTTTGAAGTGAAGGAAATGCGCATCAAGCCGAATGGCTTTGAAGTTGCCTTCACCAAGCCCGTCGATGCAACGAGCGCAAGCGACGCCGCGAGCTATTCAATGGCGAGCTTTACGCACGAGCGATGGGAGAAATACGGCTCGCCGGAGATCGATCGCAAGACGCTGGCCATCAAGCGAGTCGAGATCGCGAGTGATCGAATGAGCGTGCGGCTGTTCGTCGATGGCCTCCGTGAGACATACGTGCACGAACTGATGCTGCCGGGCATTCGCGACGCAGAAACGGGGGAAGCGCTGCTGCACGACGAGGCGTTCTATACGGTGAATGTAGTGCCCGCCGAGTGATTGAGGACCGATGGAGCTTCTGCCACATCGTCAACCTGGGCGTGCAACCCATGCCGTGATGTCATAGAATGATCCAACCCATGGTCATCAACGCCGTCAACTTCCCGGTTGCCGCGATCGCTGAAATCTGCCGCCGCTACGGCGTGCAGAGGCTGTCGCTCTTCGGCAGCATTCTGCGCGATGACTTCACGGATGTCAGTGATGTGGACTTGCTGGTCGAGTTCCTGCCTCAGACGCGCATCGGCCTGATCGGCCTGGCGAACATGGAAGCGGAGCTGGGCGAGTGCATCGGCCGGCGCGTTGATTTGCGGACCCCCGCGGAACTGTCGCGATATTTCCGCGATGAGGTGGTCGCGCACGCGAGGACTCTGCATGCCGCGTGATCCGGGTGAGGTTCTGCGCGAGGACCGGATTCGGCTCTTGCACATGGCGGAATCGGCGCGACGCGTGCAGCAATTCTGCTCCGGCATCACGCTCGAAGCACTTCAAGATGACGAGATGCGACTGCTTGCGATCGTCAAGTCCATCGAAATCATCGGTGAAGCATCGACAAAGATCAGCGACGAGACGAAGCAGCGCGTCGCGGGCATCGATTGGGTCGGTGTGCGCCGAATGCGCAATCGCATGATTCACGGCTATGACACCATCGATGTCGTGCGCGTGTGGGATGCGGTGCAGATCGACATTCCCACGTTGCTCGCCGCGCTGGAGGCCGAACTGAAAACTCAAAGCTGATTCGCCGAGGGTGGGCTTGCGCGGGGGCGCCATCCCATCTGATCATTGGCCGACTCCTCACATGCCTGCATCGAAAGACATTAGACGCATCGAACACCTGCGCGGCCTGCTCAACCGCGCCAACCGGGCGTACTACGTCGAGGCCGAGCCGCTGATGCCCGATTCGGAGTTCGACACCCTGCTGCGCGAATTGCGGGAACTGGAAGAGAAGCACCCGGAGGCGGCGGACCCGACCAGCCCGACGCAGCGCGTGGGGGGGGAGACCATCGACGGCTTCCATACCGTCCGCCACGCGGTGCCGATGATGTCCATCGACAACACGTACAGCATCGAGTCGCTGCGCGAGTGGTTCGATCGCGTGGCGAAGCTTCTCGGCGGCAAGGGCGGAAAGGGCGGCTCGCGCTTCGAGCGCCAGCCGATCGCCTTCTACTGCGATCCGAAGATCGACGGCATCGCGGTCAGTCTGCGATACGAAGCCGGCGCGCTCGCGACCGCGGTCACGCGCGGCGACGGGGAAAAGGGCGACGACATCACGGCACAGGTCCGCGCCATCAGCGCTATCCCGCTCAAACTCGCAGACGTCAAGGGCAAGGGCGCTCCCCCGCGCGTCCTCGAAATCCGCGGCGAGATCTACATGCCCAACAAGGAGTTCGAACGCATCAACGCCGAGCGGGAAAAACGCGGCGAAAGCCTCTTCGCCAACGCACGCAACTCGACCGCCGGAACGCTCAAGAGCCTCGACACCTCCATCGTCGCCGAGCGCCGCCTGAATTTCTGCGCGCACGGGCGCGGCGAACTCGACGGGTGGAACGAGGTCGAGACGTTCTCCGAGTTTCTCCAGCGCATCCGCGAGCTCGGCGTGCCCGTGTCGAAGCTCGGTTCGATTCAGCCGGATGAAGACGCGGTCATCAAAACAGTCGAAGCGTTCGAGAAGAAGCGTCACACGCTCGGCTACGGGGTCGATGGCATGGTCATCCGCGTCGATCGCTTCGACCAGCAGCAGCAACTGGGCGCGACCAGCAAGTCGCCGCGGTGGTGCATCGCGTACAAGTATCCCGCTGAGCAGGGCGTCACGGAATTGCTCAAGGTGGACTGGCAGGTGGGTAAGGGCGGCACGCTGACGCCCCGCGCCACGATGAAGCCCGTGTTCCTTGCCGGCACGACCGTTCAGCACGCGACGCTGCACAACATCGAGGAGATTCATCGCAAGGACATCCGCGTCGGCGACACGATCGTCATCGAAAAGGCAGGCGAGATCATCCCGCAGGTCGTCCGCGTCGTCGAAGAGAAGCGAAAGGGGGGGGCGAAGAAAATCGAAGCTCCGAAGAAGTGCCCGGCGTGCGGCGGAGTCGTCGAGCAGGAAGGCCCCAAGATCTTCTGCGTCAATCCCGAATGCCCGGCGCAGTTTCGCGAGAAAGTGAAGTGGTTCGTCGGCCGGGGACAGATGGACATCGACGGCATGGGCGAGAAGCTCGTCGATCAGCTCGTCGATGCGGGCATGCTTGAACACTTCGCCGACGTGTTCACGCTCAAGCCGCACAAGCTGCTGGGGCTTGAGCGCATGGGCGAGAAATCGGTGGACAATCTGATGAAGGCGATCGAGGAGGCGAAATCGCGCGGCCTGGCTCGCGTGCTCGCGGGCCTCGGCGTGCGCCAGATCGGCGCGACCGCTGCGAAGACGCTTGCGAAGCACTTTCCCGACGCCGACGCACTGCTCAAGGCATCGCGGCAGGAGATTCTCGATCTGCCGGACTTCGGCGAGATCACCGCCGACACGCTGTATGACTATCTGCAATCTCCCCAGGGCAAGCAGACATTCAAGCGACTCCGCGACGTCGGCGTCGATCTGACGAGCAACCTGTACCAGGACGGCGGAAAGTCGGCGAAAGCGGCCTCACCCTTCGCGGGCAAGACTATCGTCCTCACCGGAACGCTCGAACACTACGAGCGCAAGGAACTGTCGGACATCCTCGAATCGATGGGCGCCAAGGTGACCGGTTCGGTCTCGAGCAAGACCGATCTGGTGATCGTCGGCGAGGACGCCGGCTCGAAGCTGGACAAGGCGAAGGAACTCGGCATCGAGATATGGGACGAATCGCGGCTGCTCACGGCGCTGAAATGAACCGCCAAGGGCGTCGGCAAGGCAGCCCGATAAAACCGCGAGTGCGATCGCGCCAGTGCTTCAAGGTCCGCGTAATAGACGGAGTGGAGAATTCACTCCGCGAAGTGAAACACTCACTCCGCGAAGTGAGACATTCACTCCGCGGAGCGGAGACTCCACTCCGCGGAGCGGAGACTTCACTCCGCGGAGCGGAAACTTCACTCCGCGGAGTGAAGCACTCACTCCACGGAGCGGAGACTTCACTCCACGAAGTGAAACTTTGACTTCGCGGAGCGGACGGTCCGCTTCGCGGAGTGGAAGTCCCACAACGCGAAGTGGACGGCGAAGAACGCGACGATCACGGCGGCGGCAACGGGTTGTCCCACGCCCGGGCATCGGTGCGCCATCGAGACACGGCCGTCGCATGCCGGCGCGCGGGTCGCCTACAATCCGCCCGTCATGGGACAACTCGCACTGGGATTGAGATCGCTCGCGGTCAGGACCGCCATTTTCGTGGTGATGGCGGCGCTGCTGGCTTGGGCGCTGGGCGGCACGCTTTGGCCGCGGGAGGAAACCGTCGAACTGCCCGGCGTTTCCTGCGCGGGGCGGCAGTTCAACTGGCAGCTTGCGGTCGGCGGCGGAGAAGAACATCCCATCCGCTGGCACTTGTATGTCCGCAAGCCCGGCGAATCCCCGCATGCGTACAAGCATTTGTTCTGGACGGACGTTTCACAGCTTCTCGTCGTCGATGATGAACTGTTCTTCGGCGGGCAGACCGGCGCGGGGCCGACCGCCTCATGGAAGTTGTATCGAGTCGTCGGCGATGATGTGGCCGGCGACCCGCAAACCTGGTCGATGCCGGATCGGCTCGCCGTCGAGCAACAGCTTTCGCGCGTCGAGCGCGGCTTGGACGTGCAGGAAGCGCAGGAGATTCTCACTCATCGCGAGGAACTGGCGGGTGCCCCGAGCAGACAGTGAGGCGGAAGGAAGCGAACAGCACGGATGCAGAACATCGACTTCAAGGCCGAACTCCGCGATCTCGCTGCGGCGCGCAAGCAGTGCGAGCGCCTGGGCGCGCAGCGCATCGGCGCGCTCGAACAGATCGACACCTACTTCAAGCTCGCCGACGGACGCCTCAAGCGCCGCGAAGCGCGCGGCGAACCGACGGAGTGGATCCACTATCACCGGTCCGACGACGTCTCCCCGCGATTGAGCAACTATTCGATCCTCACCGACGAACAGGCGCGGCGGCGCTGGGGCACGCACAGCCTGCGCGAATGGCTCGTCGTGCGCAAGAGCCGCGAATTGTGGATGCTCGACAACGTGCGCATTCATCTGGACGTCGTCGAGAAGCTCGGCCGGTTCATCGAGTTCGAGGCGATGGTGTCGGCGCAGCACGCGCCCAAGGCTTGTCGCAAGCGCGTGGATGAACTCCGTCAGGCCTTTGCACCGATCCTCGGCGAAGCGGTCGGGCCGAGCTACAGCGACCTGATGGAGATGGAGTTCACCGAGAAGAAGGCATGACATCAGTGGCACAGCCGTCCCGGCTGTGTCGCCGATTGAGGCTCCATGCCGAAATCGGCGAGAGGCGGGCGTGACCAGATGTGTTTGGTGAAGGTGGGTGCCACACTTTGTCCCGCAGGGCAAAGTGTGGATCGACTCAGTCAGCGGCCGTGAACGTTTCGCACACTTTGGTCCCGCAGAGCCGGGACGCAAAGTGTGGCACCCATGCCTGCTATTCGAGTGTGCTGAACGACACGATCTCCATCCAGATCAACAGACCCAGCACGATGCACAGCGCGATGCGATACCAGCCGAAGACCGCGACGCCGTGGCGCGAGAGATAGCCGACGAGCCACTTGATCGCCAGCGCCGCGGACACTGCTGCGGCGATCAGGCCGATGACGAGCGCAATCGGATCAAGGACCTGGAACATGTTGGGCCCGTCGCCCATGAAGTTCTTCGCGGCCTTGTAGGCGCACGCCCCCCCCAGCGTCGGCAGGCCCAGAAGGAAACTGAATTCGGCGGCGTGCCTGGGCTTCATGCCCACGAGCATCCCGCCGACGATCGTCATCATTGAGCGGCTGGTGCCGGGCCACATCGCGACGCACTGGAGCAGGCCGATGACGAGCGCCCGCCTCCACGAAAGATGTTCGATGTCGGTGAAGCTGTGGACATCATGAATCTGCTTGTCCTTCTCTTCGTGGAAAAACTTGCGCTGCCAGGGCCCGAGCAGAATCATCGCGACGCCGCCCAGCGCCAGCGCCGCCATTACCGGAATCGGGTGAAAGAGCTGCGCTTCGATCCAGTCATCCAGCAGCACGCCAAAGACGGCGGCGGGGGCGAACGCCACGCACAGATTGACGAGCAGTTTCAGGCCCGCGGCGTTTCGACCCAGCACGCCGCGGATCATCTGCACCACGCGCTGCCAATACAGGCCCAGCACCGCCAGAATCGCCCCCCCCTGCATGACGATCAGAAACGCATCGACCGCTTCCTTTTGCTCCGCCGGTTCATGCAGGCCCAGCAGGTGTTCGACGATGATCAGGTGGCCCGTCGAACTGATGGGCAGATATTCGGTGATGCCTTCGACGATGCCGAGGATGATGGCGTCAAGCCATGTCATGTGCTCAACCTTTGGACTGGAGCAGCAGATCGCGAATCGCGCCGCCCGCCCGATCGATCTCGTGCGACGCCAGTGCGCTCCGCTGGGCTTTGAACCACTCGAAGCCGCCGGCGTGATCCCGCGCCAGCCCCTTGGCGAAACGGTCTTCGCGAATGTCCGCGAGCAGTTCGCGAAGCCTGCGGCGCAGCGCGTCATCGATGAGCTTGGGCCCGGCGGTGTACGCGCCGAACTCCGCTGTGTTGCTGATTGCCTGCATCATGCCGGCCAATCCGCGTTCGTGGACAAGGTCGGCGATCTGCTTGACCTCGTGGCAGCATTCCAGATAGGCAAGTTCCGGCGCATAGCCGGCTTCAACGAGCGTTTCGAACGCGGCCAGCATCAGCCACGTCAGCCCGCCGCAGAGCACAGCCTGTTCGCCGAAGAGGTCGGTCTCGGTTTCGTCGGCGAACGTGGTGCAGATGATGCCGGCGCGGTGGCAGCCGATGCCATGCGCCCAGGCGAGTCCGAGTTCGTGCGAGTTTCGCGCCGGCGACTCCTGCTGCACGGCGAAGAGGCAGGGAATGCCCTCGCCGCGCTCGAAGCGGGCGCGGAGCGTCGTGCCCGGGCCTTTCGGCGCGACCATGACCACGCCGACGTTCTCCGGCGGGACGATCAGCCCGAAGCGAACGCTGAAGCCGTGCAGGAAGCCGATGGTGCAGCCGGGGCTCAGATGCGGGCCGATGGATCGGGTAAATGCTTCGCCGTGGATCTCGTCGGGAAGCGCGATGACGACGAGATCGCTCGCGGCCGCTGCGTCGTCGATGGCAAGCGTCACGAACCCCGCCGCAGCGGCGGCCCGCCAGCCATCGCCGCCCGCGCGCGCGCCGACCACCACATCGATGCCGCTGTCGCGCAGGTTCTCCGCATGCGCCCGACCCTGATTCCCGAATCCCAGCACGGCCACGGTACGCCCGTGCAGTGGCGTGAGGGGCGCTTGATCGGGGCCGCGGAGAATCGTCAGGGGCATGGAACGCACAGCATACGGCGCATCGGATGAGAACGGGTCGCAACGCGGCCGATCGATCGCGAAGGCTGACTTTGCCGGCGACGCGGCTTACCATTGCCCAGCGGCCCAGGCGCATCTCGCCGCGGCCGCATCATTCACTGGAGGGCGTTCCCTGGTTCCCACGCGCGATCTTCTTCTCCGCCACGGCTTGCGATGCACGCGACAGCGCATCGCAGTCTATGACGCGCTCAAGGCGACGAAGTCGCATCCGACGGCGGAAGAGCTTTTCAACATGGTCACGCCGTACACGGGCCGCTTGAGCCTCGCCACGGTGTACAACGCGCTTGAGACCTTCTGCGATGCGGGGCTGGTCAAGAAACTTGCGACGACCAACGGATCGTCGCGATACGACGCGAACGTC
>CAZLDF010000400.1:0-3374 GCA_964558095.1 uncultured Isosphaeraceae bacterium
CCATCGAGCGCAGTCCGGACGGCTGGCCGTATTTCCTCACGATCGGCGGCACGATCCAGCGGCTTCACTCGCAGCATGTCAACGGCGACATCAATGGCGACTCCGTGGTCGATGAAGCGGATCGTCTGCTGTTGATCGAGCAGTTCGGCCTGACCGAGGACGATCCCGGCTTCAATCCGAACGCCGACCTGAACGGCGACGGCGTGGTGGACGAGGCCGACGTCGCCATCTTCAACGACATCCTGCCTCCATGTCCAGCCGATTGCCGACCCATCAACGGCGACGGCACCTTCGGCGACGGCTCTGTCACCATAGGCGATCTCCTCGCCATGCTCATCGTCTTCGGCGGCAACGACCCAACCTGCGATGCCGCGCCGGCCAATCCGGACGGAAGCTTCGGCGACGGCGTCATTACCGTCGCCGATCTCCTCGTGGGCCTCTCGTCCTTCGGGCCCTGCCCGTGACCTGTTTCGTCTCGCTCATCACGGCGGCAGCGGACCGGCTGCCTCGGCCGGCGGTCGCGGCATCGTCAAGTCGTCGCTCGTCGGACGAATCGACTGAAAATCCTTCGCTGAGATCACGTAGTACCACGGCGCGAATCGTTCGTTGAGGCGGCGGACCTTTTCCTCGCCTTCAGTGGAAAGCTCCGCTCGCCGCTTCTCGATGCTGCGGCGAAGGGTCTTCAGCATCTCGGCAGGATCGGGTTCGCTGCTCTCGCGCATTGGATTCTCATCAACTTCGTCGGCGCGCTGAGACTCCTCGACCGCGGCGACATCGGCCTCCTCCGAATCCGGCGGCAGCGGCGGCAGCAGCGAATCATCGAACTCAGCCGTGATGAAGAGATACCGATGTTCGTCGGCGGCTGCGTCGCTCGCGTCATGACTCGCCGCGCCGTTCGTTTCGTCGCCGGCCGAAACCGCCAACCCTTCACCAACGAGAAGCTCTCCGAAGCGCAGGGTGTACCGCACGCCGTTCTCGGTTCCGACGGTGATTTCGCCCTCGTTGGAGAGCAGTCGGCCGTCCTGGGAGACGAAAAAGCCCTTGGATTGCAGTGAGATTTGCGTAGGCAGATCGAGCGAGATGCTTTCAGAAGCGCGCAGGTCGGCCGTGAGCGACGGCGGCTTCGGCCGCACGCCGGTGATCGTCAGCCGCGTGATCGCGTTGACCATCGCGCGCACCTTCGCCGCGTCGAGTTGCAGGTTGTCGGACAGGTTCGCGAGAGACCACTCCTGGCCGCTGCGCGACAGGCGAAGCGACTGCCCCGGGTTGACGGCCCCGGTCGCTTCGTCGATCGAATAGTTGTTGATGCCCACGCTCGTCACGTCGGCCGAAGAAAGATCGAGCAGGTCGGTCTCGATCCAATCGGCGAAGCGCGTCGAAAGTTCGACATCGACCTTGACGGCATAGGTCCGCTTCTTGCCGGGCAGGCGCACGTATCGGTGGCCCGCCCCGCCCCCCCCTCCTCCGCCGGCGTCGACCGTTCGGCCGAAGATGTAATCGACCAGCGGCGCGCCCGAGGCGTCGCGAATGGTGACGCGCTGGCCGCGGCCCTTGAGCGTGGACACCGTGTCGTCCAGCGGGTCAACGACGCCGAGCGTTTCGTGATCCTGCGCCCGATCCGACTGAACCTTGTCCTTCGTCAAGTCCATCACGCCCGCGGCGGTCTGCGCCAACCGATCGGCGCCGTCGGCGGGGTAGTCGTAATGCGATGGGATCGTCCACCTTCCGTTCGCGACCTGCACCTTGAAGGGCCTGGCCGTGCCCGACGACTCTTCGTACTCGATCACTTCGAGCGACGCCGCCTGCTGCGGGTCGAAGGCCGGATAGAAGCGTTCGCCCTGGTCGCTGAACTGCTCCAGTGTCGCCCCGGCTCGCCCCACCTGCGGCCGCACCCACCCCCCCCATAGCGCCAGCACGATCAGCACGGCCGCCACGGCTGCGAACAGTCCCGTCTTCACCCATTCGCTCATGATGCGCTCTCCACCAGTCGTCGTTCAGCGACACCGATGCGCTCGCGCCGATGGCGATGCGCGAACAGCAGCAGCGCCAGAATCAGCGTCGGCACGGGCGGCACCGCCGCCGCCCACCACTTGATCGTCGTCTGGATTCGCGCGATCGACTGCTCCTTCTCCGCTCGCGCTTTCGCCAGCGTCATCTCCTTCTGGCGCTCGATGTTGTTCTCGATGACGCGCAGCCGCCGGCTCTCGACCTCCTGCAGGTTGCGCAGCATGATCGTCTTCGCCTGCTCGTCGAGTTCCGTTCGCGCCTGTAATTCCTGAATCTTCTCGTTCAAGCGAGCCTGCGCCAGCGCCAGCTCGTCGTCGGCCTGTTGTTCGGCCGCGTCCTCCTCGGCGCGAAGGTTCTCGATGAAGACTCGATTGAGCTCCTCGACGCGCGTCAGCGTGCGGTGCCGCGGGCGGTGCTTGCGCACGCTCACGAACGACTCATCGCCCGCGAGCACGTCGATGCAGTTGAGCACGAACGTGATGTTGTCGAAATGGAAGCCCTCGAAGCCCTGGCGACGGAGATCGAAGAACGTCTCGGAGATCACGTCGGCGTCGGGAATCATCACCACGTTGATGGCCGGCGCCGATGCAGCCGACGGGTCCGGCGTGCCGCGCACGTGGATCGCGTGAACGTACCGGCCCGCGGAGGGAATCCGCCGAACGTTGGGATTGATCTGTGTCGAAAGGAAGCCGCGCTGCACGAGGTTGTCGAAGGCCGACTCGCCCGCGGACGCTCCGCCGCGCAGCAGTTCGGTGAATGTCAGCGACCCGCTCGCCGACGAACTCGGTGCGATCATGCCGGGGTACACCAGCACGACTTCCTGCAGGCCCGAGGAAATCACCGACTGCTCGTTGAACGGCTGGTCGTTGTCGGGCGTGCGCGTCACGAACACGATTTCCGGCGGAGCGTTGGCGATGTTCGGATGCGGGTTGAACCCCGACCACACGATGGCAGTGCTGCGCCAGGAAAGCCCGATCGATTCCAGCATCGACACGATGTCGCCCTTGGGCTCCGGCGGCGGCTGGTTGCGGTTCATGAACGGGTTGCGCATCGCGTCCGGCGGCATGCTCGGCGCCAGCGCGATCTGGAACACAGGCACGGGATCGTCGATCAGCAGCGTCGGCGTGCCGCTCAGGATCGCCGCCTGAAGCGCATCGAGGTCTTCCTGCGGCAGCGTCGAGGGCATCACCGCCAGCAGCACGTCCAGATCGGGCGGATAGGGGCCGACCGGCGAAACCTGCTGCACGTCATACTGCTTGCGCAGCTCCGCCACGATCGACCAGTCCGGCCGGCTGGTTCCCGTCTGGAAGTCGAACCCGCCGAAGAGGTTCGCGCCCGTCGCGACAACGCCCAGCTTCTTGCGCGTC
>CAZLDF010000401.1:0-4809 GCA_964558095.1 uncultured Isosphaeraceae bacterium
TCGTTCTCGAACAGTTCTTTCAGGTCATCGATTGACAGGCGCTTCATCGCGTCATCCTCCTCATCGTCGAAAGCACGTCAAAGCCCAGGTATAGCTATCCCTGGGCTTTGCGGCGCAGATCCGAATCATCCCACCGGTTGCTTGACGTACCGCAGATACGGTTTGATCTCCCGGAAACCGTTGGGGAACTTCTTCTTCGCGTCGTCGTTGCTGACGGCGGGGACGATGATGCACTCGTCGCCCTGCTTCCAGTTTGCGGGCGTCGCCACCTGGTGTTTCGCCGTGAGCTGCAGCGAATCGATCGTGCGCAGGATTTCGTCGAAGTTGCGCCCCGTCGCGGCGGGGTAGGTCAGCATGAGCTTGATCTTCTTGTCCGGGCCGATGACGAACACGCTTCGCACGGTCATGTTGTCCAGCGCGTTGGGGTGGATCATGCCGTACTTCGTCGCGACGTCGCGCTTGGGGTCGGCGATCATCGGAAAGTTCATCGTCGTCTGCTGCGTCTCGTTGATGTCGCCGATCCACTTCGTGTGGGCGTCGAGCGGATCGACGCTGACGGCGATGATCTTGACGTTGCGCTTGTCGAATTCCTTCTTGATCTTCGCCACCGTGCCAAGCTCGGTGGTGCAGACGGGCGTGAAGTCGGCGGGGTGCGAGAACAGCACGCCCCACTTATCGCCCAGCCACTTGTGAAACTCGATCTTGCCTTCGGTGGTTTCCGCCGTGAAGTCCGGCGCGATGTCGCCTAATTGCAGAGCCATGCCATGTTCCTCCTGTGCTGCATCATGTTTGTTCCAGCCGCCGCGTTTGAGCGGCCGGCAGTGTTCACTTTCGACCGGCGGCGCGGCGAGCGGTTCGCGGGCCGCCGCCGGCCGCCTTGTTCTTTCGCGATCGCCGCTTCGGTGTCTTCTTCGCCGCCCGCTCCACCTGGGGCGTCCACGGGATGTCCGGCACGCCCGCCGCCCGATTGGCCAGCCGCGCCATCGCGAACAGCAAGTCGCTCACGCGATTGACGAACGCAATCGCCTGCGAATTGATTTCATCCTCGTGTGAAAGTTCGACCATGTCGCGCTCGGCGCGGCGGCAGACCGTCCGCGCCAGGTGCAGCCGCGCCGCCAGCTCGGTTCCGCCCGGAAGCACGAAGTGCTTGAGCGGCTGGTTGTACTTTTCGACCGCGTCGATCCAGTGCTCGACGTCGCGCACTTCCGATGCTTCGACTCGGTGAATCTTCGATTCATGGGCCGAGTGCGCGGGCGTGGCGAGATCGGCGCCGATCTCGAAGAACGACGATTGCAGGCGTTCGAGGACATCGACGAACCACGAGTGCAGGTCGTCGCCGGCCTCGGTGATCGCGCACGCGGCGGCGGCCAGGCCCAGCGCCGCGTTGGCCTCATCCACCGTGCCGCAGGCCTCGATGCGCGGGTGGTCCTTGTTGACGCGCCCGCTGCCGAACAGCCCGGTCGTTCCGTCGTCGCCTGTGCGGGTATAGAGCTTCACGCACATATCCTAACAGGGCAGTGGCACGGGCGTCCTCGCCTGTGATCGATTCTTCGGCATCAATGGCCGAAGAATCGGTAAGTACGGCAATCAACCTTATCGCGTCAGGCGTTCCTCGACTCGCTGAATTCGCCACGCCGCTACTTCAATCGGGTCCGCGGCGAAGACCACCGGCTTTCCCGCGGCGGAAACATCGATGCCCGCCGCCGCCACCAGGGAATCGTCAACCGAGGCGAGCGACGCGCGACGCAGCGGCCAGGGTTCGTGCCAGATGCGGCCGCGGAAAACCGTCCCGCGACGATCGGCGGCATAGAGCATGTAGCGCTCGGTGAGAAAGTGTTCGAGCGAGCCGGGCTGGGATTGCGGCATGCGCTCGCCGAGCGTCCACCGGCAGCGCAGCGCGGGCGTCGAGTCGTGCACGCCGCTGCGCCGTGCAATGCCGTCGCTTTGGCGACACACCGCGTAGCTGACTTCCTCGCCGCGATCTTCCAGCTCGATCGTCGCGCGGTGATAGGCCAGGTTCCACATTCGCCGGGCGATGCGCACAGCCAGGCGGCTCGCGGCGTCGAGCGAGAAGAACCACACGCCGCACTCGCCGTCGCGCGTGACGTAGGTGCGCACGTTGCACTCGTGAAAGTCGGTGACGCCGCGGATACGCCACGTCGCGGGCCAGCGCCGCGGCCGCACGCCCGTCATCGTGAACGGCACGAGGCCCACCCACGCGCTGCCGTCGAAGGTGTCGATCTCAAGTCCATCGGGAATCAGCGGGCGCAGCGCCGCCGCCGGGACGCGCCAGTGGATGAACGAAAGACTGGCCCAGCGCATGAAGATGGACGGCGGGCCGGCGGGACGCTGGGGAACGTTGATGGCGTCGCCGTCGTTCATGTGCGCCAATCGTAGGTGAGCTGCGATCCGATCGCGCGCCTCGTCGGCGGCGTCCATTCAAGTTCGTGCGCGAATGTGACGAAGCGAACCAGTGATACGGAGGCCGCATCAACGAATAATGCGGGTTGCCGTTCGGTATCGAATCTTCGGCCGTCGAGGCCGAAGATTCGATCACAGGCGAGACGCCCGTGCCACTATCACCTTCCGCGCTCTGACCGGGTATTCGACACATGTTTGGCTGGTATGAAAGGGGCATTCAGCGGCGACTGCAGCGCTGGCATGTGCGCGTGCTCTGCCGGTTGCATCCCGAATTGCTGAGTATCGGCGATGAGAAGGATCGCGCGTGGGCGTTCTGGTATGCCGCCGCGGGAAGGACGCCGGCGCAGCGATTCATCGCCACGCTTTGCACGCTGCTGATCGGGCCGATCACGACCGCCGGCGCGCTGCTCGCGCTCGTCGGCGCGCTCGGCTGGACGTGGCACATGCACTGGTCCGCTCCGCTGATCGTCGGCCTCCTCGGCGGCGCAATCGCGGGAGCGATCTTCGTCGAAGCGATTCGCGGCGGATCCATCCGCCGCCGCTACTTCCGCGCCATGCGCATCGCCGGCCACGACGTCTGCGGCCAGTGCGGCTACGACATGACAGGCCACCCGGCTTCGTCCGACGAGCCGCGAATCTGCCCCGAGTGCGGCCGCGGCGTCGCGGTGCAGCAGTCGCGGACGCACCTGCGGACGCGCCCGCAAACTCTGCAGCGACTCGCTTCCTAGGAGCAGAGGTCAGAGGTCAGAAGTCAGAGATCAGAGATCAGAGGTCAGAGGTCAGAAGTCAGAGTCAAAGTCAGAGTCACTGTCAGGGTGCCCTGTTGAAACCAATCTTCTTCAGCCCGGAGGGCTGCACGTCAGTAGCCGGGGGTCGAGCGAGTCTTCGAGCGAAAACCCCCGGAAGCCGAGGCCGTCTCTGCTCCGCGCACCCTGAAAGGGTGCACGAGCCGTCGGATGATTTCAACAGAGCAGGGTCAGGGATCAGAAATCAGAATGGCCACCACGCACGCCGCGAGCGCTGCTTGCGCCACGATTTGACCGACACGCCTGCGTCCAGCATCGCCGCCGCCGGCGCCTCGGGCACCACCACTTCCAGCGCGCCGATGCGATCCGTCAGCTTCAGCAGGTCGGCGACCGCGGCGTCGCGCGCTGCGTGCGCCTGCTCCAATTGCCCGGCCAGTTGATCGCGTTCCGCGATCGCCGCATCGATCGCGGGCGGCCCCATCTGTTCGACGTCGGCCATGTGCTCATCGCATTCCACCCACTGTTCTTCAAGCTGCTCGATGACCTGCAGGATGCGCGAGAGCCGCCGCGACGTTTGACGCAAATCCTGGCTGCCCGATTCGAACTGCTGCAGCGCCCGCACCGCCACGTTCGAGCGCTCGTGCGCGATCGCCTGCATCACCTGCGTCTCGTGAAGCTGGTGTTCCATCGTGTCGGCCGCGTCGCTGACGAGTTCGAGTTCATCGACCTTGCGGCGAAGCTCGCGATTGGTCTTCTGTAGGTCGCGCTGAGCGCGTTCGGCCTCCTGACGGCGCGACTCGAGTTCGGACTCCAACTCGGCGATGCGCGACTCCAGCCGCCGTCGCTCGATCTGAGCCGCCTGGACCTCTTCCTGCAGCGATTCAATCGACTGAGCGTGCGTCCGCAGCTCCGCGGCAAGCGTTTCGCCGCGGGCGCTCGCGGCGTCGCGCTGCGATTGCGCCTCGACCAGCGAAGCCTCCAGTGATGCGTGCGCTTGCCGCAGCGCATCGAGTTCCCCCTGCACGGCGTCGCGCGCCGCGGCGACCTCGGCGCCGCCCTCCATCAGCGATGCGTTTTCCGCCAGCAGTCGGTCCACCTCGCTCTGCAGCGTTTCGCGAGCGTTTTCAAGCCGCTGCTGCGCCGATTCCATTTCCCCCAGGCGATGTTCCAGCGCCTGCTGGTGCTGCGCGAACGAGGCGCGTTCTGCTTCGAGCTGCGCGCGATGCTGCGCAAGATCGGCCTCGCGCGCATCGAGCGCCGATCGATCGTCCGCCAACTTCCGCTCGCGCGATTCGAGTTCGCGTTCTCGTTCGTCGAGTCTCAGCTGCAGCGCCTGCGTTTCGCGGGATCGCGCTTCGAGCGACGCAACGGTCTCCTCATCGACTTCGATGGACGGCAACAGGTCCGCTGCATCGCGTTCGGTCTCGATCCGCGACGCGGGGGCCAAGGGGGGGGACGTCGTCGGGCGCTTCACACCGCCGGGATCGCTGAACGTCAGTTCGAAGCGGCCGACGCGGATGACGTCGCCGTCGAACAGCGGCGATTCTTTGACGGGACGGCCGTTGATGTGCGTGCCGTAACTTGACCCGAGGTCGCGAATGCGGGCGCTGCCGTCGATCACCTCGATCGCGGCGTGCTTGCG
>CAZLDF010000402.1:0-8980 GCA_964558095.1 uncultured Isosphaeraceae bacterium
AGGACGCTGATGTACACGCCGCTGGCGCGTTTGGCTTCGATGAGCTTGCCGACTTCGCTGTCGCCTGCGACGCCGACGTTGAAGTCGCCGTCGGTGGCGAGGATGACGCGATTGACGCCGCCGTCGATGAAATGCGTCGAGGCGAGTTCATAGGCGAGTTCGATGCCCGCTCCGCCGTTGGTCGAGCCGGCGGCACGGAGGCTGTCGATCTTCGCGAGCGCATCCGCTTTGCCTTGCGCCGTCAGATGGGTCGGTTCAAGCGCGAGCTGCGCCTGATCGGTGAACGTGACGATGCCGAGCTTGTCGTCGCCGTGAAGCTCGTCGATGAGCATGCGCAGCGACTGCTTGAGCAGCGGCAGCTGGTTGGCGTCGGCCATGGAGCCGGAGGTGTCGATGAGAAAGACGAGGCTCGTCGCCGGCCGCTCGTTCGCGGGCTCGCGCCCTTTGAGCCCGAATCGCACCAGGCGATGACCCTTCGCCCAGGGCGCTTCGTTCACTTCAAGTCCGACGGCGAAGGGCACATTGCTGCCCGGCGCGGGCGGCGCATCGTTGTATGAGAAGTAATTGAGCAATTCCTCGATGCGCACAGCGTCCGGCGGCGGAAGCCGGCCGGCCTCGATGAATCGCCGCACGTTCGCGTACGCCGCGTCATCGACGTCGGCGGACAATGTGGAGAGCGGTTCTTCGACGGCGCTCTTGAATGGATTGTCGGTGATGGGTGCGTAACTCTCGCCGCCGACGGTCCTCTCGCGCGCCGCGGCCGAAGGCTGCATGCGCTCCTGCGCGTTTCGGCCCGTCGCGGCGGCGCCTGATCTTCGCGCAAGGGGACCAGAGGGCGATCCCGGTGCGGCCGGCGCATTGCCGCCGACCCCGCCGGAGGCCGCGCCGAAGAGTGATCGCGTGTCCGAGGAAGTCGCTGTGTGTGGCGCTGGGCTGGCCGATGCGGCGCCGGCGTCTTTCTGACTCGGATAGGCCGTCATGGCGGGAAGCGCGCTGCTTCGCGACTCCTCACCGGCAGCAATGCCTTCAAGCAGCGTGCGGTTCGCGTCCCCGCGAGGCGATGCGGCCGGCAAATTCTGCGCGATCGCGCTGGATCGGTCCCGCAGCCCTTGGAAGTCCTTGTCGTCGGCATCGGGTAACAATCGCCAACCCTCCGCACGTTCGCGCGTGTCAATGGCCACCTGACTCTGTTCGCGGGCGTTGCCCGATTGAAACAGAGGCAGCGCGAAGAACAGCGCGATGCACGCCGCCGCGGCCAGCGCGCTTCCGCCGACCAGCCAGCGACGCGAATGCAGTCGAAGCGACCATCGCGACTTCGGCTCGTTCAGGCGCGCGCCCGGTCGGCGCTCTTCGATCGCCTGCCGCTGCGTTTCGGTCAGCGCGCCATCTGCTTCCGCCGCGAATCCAGCCGAGAGCAGCGTCGCCGCAGCGCGGATCGAATCGATTTCGGCCCGCAGCGCCGCATCGCGCTGGAGCCGCGACTCGATCATCCGCCGCTCGTAGTCGTCTTCAAGCTCGCCGAGCGCATAGGCCGTCAGCATCGCCTGGTAGTTGGAGTCGTTCAATTCACTTTGAAGGTGATTCGCCATGTTGATTCATCCTGCGACGCGATTGGTCGCTGCGCCTGCCGCCGTGCCCGATTCCGCCGCGCCGGTGAGCTTGTCGCGCAATGCCTTGATGGCGGTATGAATGATGAAGCCGACGTTGCTCACGGAAAGGTCCATCACGTCCGCGATTTCGCGATAACTGAGTTCGCCCTGGAATTTCAGCCGCAGCACTTCCTGCTGCCGCGGCGGAAGCTCGCCGAGCATCTTCATGACCGCATCCGGCGTGGCCGGCGCGTCCGCATCGGCGTGATGCCCGCCGGCGCGCGTCATCGCTTGGTCAGGGGAGGCGGGGGCAGCGGGGGCGGCGGGGGGGGCGTCGGTGTCCAGCGCGGTCATGCGGCTTTCCTTTCGCATCACGTCCAGCGCGCGATTCCTGCAGACGCGATACAGCCAGGCGCCGAGGTGGCCGTTGACTGCCGCCTCGTCCGCCTGCCAAAGCTTGATGAACGCGTCCTGCACGATGTCGCGGGCGCGATGCTCGTCACCCGTCAGCCGGGCGGAATAAGTGATCAGCCGGCCCTGGTAGGTCGCCACCGCGTCGCTGATCCACCGCGCTTTGTCCGCGGCGTTCGATTCGGGAGGATCACTCATGTCCGCACCTTCCAGCAGGCGGGGCCTGGGCGAATGCCGGTTCGGCACACCTCGCCCACGGGGCTTCCGTCCTCCCAGACGAACGCGTTCATCCGCATGATTGACGCATGATACGAGCGGGTCTTAGACACAATCATCGAAGATTTCGCGTCTGTTGGATCAGTCAGGCGTCTCTTTCGAATCACTGGGTGCCCGCTGAAGCGGGCGGGCCTTCATGCGGGTTGTCCGTGGTTTGCTCATCGAGGAGGCGCGCTTCCTTCATGAGGAGTATGCGATCACCCATCGCTTGCGCCTCCGCCTGGTCGTGCGTCACCCAGATGGCGGTGAAGCCGAGCGTTCGCTGAAGCTCGCGAATCTCGCGCTGGAGTTGGCATCGAAGTTCGTGCTCGAGGTTGCTCAGCGGCTCGTCGAACAAGACGCAGGCGGCGCCGCGCACCAGCGCTCGGGCGACGGCGGCTCGTTGGCGCTCGCCGCCGGAGAGGTCGCCCGGCTTGCGATCGAGAAGCCGATCGATCCGCAGAAGCCTCGCCGTTTCGAGCGCCCGCGCTTCACGAGCCGCCTTGGCCACGCCGCGCATGCGCAAGGGAAACGTCAGGTTGCGCTTCATCGTCAGGTGCGGATAGAGCGCGTGATTCTGAAACACCAGCGCCACGTCGCGTTCGTGTGGGCGCAACTTCGCGGCGTTCTTGTCGCCGATGAGTATCCGGCCCTCGTCGGGTTTCTCCAGGCCGGCGATGAGCCGAAGCAGCGTCGTCTTGCCGCAGCCGGACGGACCCATCAGCGCGAGCATTTCGCCGGTTCGCACGCGCAGCGTGACATCGCGCACCGCGAAGCGTCCCCGTTCGAACGACTTGCTCAGGAGTTCCGTGGCGATCGCATGCACGGGCGAAGTGTATCGCGCGCCGCCGCCGGCGCGGCGCAACGCGCGGTATCCTGCCTCGCATGCGCATCTGCGAGCCGCTGCGGCCCTTCGGCACGACGATCTTCACGGAGATCAGCCGGCTTGCATTGCAGCACGACGCCGTCAATCTCGGTCAGGGTTTTCCCAATTTCGACGGGCCGGACCTCATCAAGCAGGCGGCGATCGACGCCATGATGAGCGGCCACAATCAGTACGCGCGCATGTTCGGCGCGCCGACCCTCAACGCCGCCATCGCCGAGCACGCCAAACGCTTCTACGGCCAGACGATCGATCCCGAGCGGCACGTCACCGTGACCAGCGGCTGCACGGAAGCCATCGCCGCGACGCTTCTGGGGCTGCTCGAACCGGGCGATGAGGTGATCGTGTTCGAGCCGTATTACGACTCGTATCTGGCGTGCATCGGCCTGGCGCGGGCTGTGCCGCGATTCGTGTGCCTGCACGCGCCCGACTTTTCGTTCGATGAGCGTGAGCTGCGAGCCGCGATCACCAATCGCACGAAGGCGATCATGGTCAACTCGCCCCACAACCCCACCGGCAAGGTTTTCACACGCTCGGAGTTGGAGCTGATCGCGTCGCTTTGTGAGGAGCATGATCTGATCGCGGTCACCGACGAGGTGTACGAGCATCTGGTCTTCGAAGGCGAGCACATCCGGCTGGCGACGCTGGGTGGGAGTGGGGGGGGCATGTGGGAGCGGACGATTACGCTGTCGTCGGTGGGGAAGACGTTTTCACTGACGGGCTGGAAGATCGGTTGGGCGATCGCTCCCCCCGAGCTGACCGCGGCGGTGCGAGCGGCGCACCAGTTTCTCACGTTCGCGACCGCGACGCCGCTGCAGTTCGGCGCCGCGACCGCGCTGCGGTCGCCGCAAAGTTACTTCGACGAGTTCACACGCGATTACCGCGCCAAGCGCGATCTGCTGGTTAGCGGCCTCAGCGAGGTCGGCTTCAAGACGTATCCATGCCAGGGAACGTACTTCATCATGGCGGACCACACGCCCTTCGGCTTCCCCGACGACGTTTCGTTCTGCAAGCACCTGATCGAGCACGTCGGCGTGGCGGCCATCCCGCCGAGCGTGTTCTACAGCAAGTCGGATGAAGGCAATCGCCTTGTGCGATTCGCGTTCTGCAAGGATGATGCGACGCTGCGCGAAGCGATTGCGCGCATGAAGGCGAAACTGTGAATGCGGGCGCCAAACACTGTCGCGCAAGGCAGAGCGTGGGGTGCGAAATGGACGCCATTGCTCGCCACTATCGATTCTTCGGCCGTTGATGCCGAAGAATCGATCACAGGCGGGACGCTTGTGCCACTGCTTTGCGCTTGCCAGTGCAGCACACGACGAAGCTCAGCGTCGTCGCGATGAGCATCTGCCAGGGGAACGCCAGCGGAATCGTGACATCGACCTCGCTGCCCGTCAGCTTCGCAACCACCGGCCCCCAGAGCGCCGGCCGCATCGCGAGCACCGCGATGAAGCCTGTGACGAGCGCCGCGATCACCGATTGCGCGTTGCCGCGCCGCGTCAGCAGCGCCGTCAGGAATACCGCCAGAAGGCCGCTGTAAGCGAAGACCATGACATTCAGGGCGAAATCGATGATTCGCTGCTCGCTGTGGTCGTACCACCACACGCACAGGCAGGCGAAGCCGCCGAGGTTCGCCGCCCAGAACACGATCGCCCAGCGCGAGACGATGACCTCCGCGCGGTTGCCCCGCGCGTACTCTCGATCGCGCTTCAATCGCCAGGGCCGATAGAAGTCGGCGATGATCGTCGAGGCCATGGCGTTGAGTTCCGAATCCAGACTGCTCATCGCTGCCGCGAAGAGCCCGGCGAGCATCAGGCCGCGGACGCCCATCGGCATCTCGTGGCGGATGAACTCGATGAAGACCTCGTGGCTGCGATCGATCGTGTACAGCGGCGCGGCGTCGCCCATGATGTCCGGCCGGTTGTAAAAGACGAACATCAACAGGCCCATCAGAAGAAACATGACCACCACCGGCCAGCCGATGATCGTCGCGAGAATCATCGACCAGCCGCCGCGAGCGGGCGATTTGCAGGTGAGCATGCGCTGCGCGAGGTCCTGATCCGTGCCGTAGGCCGCGAGCATGAGCAGCGTCAGGCCGCAGATGATCGCGGGCATGGAGTATGGCTGCGTGAAGAAATCGCCGGGGCTGTCGGCGCTCCACTGAAACACTCGAAGCTTGTCGCCTGCGGGATCGCTGCGCAGAACATCGACCGCCTGATCGAGCGAAAGGGGAATCTTCTGCCAGAGGATGAGAAGCGCCAGGGCGATGGCGCCGATGTAAACGCCCGCCTGGAGCACGTCGGTCCAGATGACGGCGCGGATGCCGCCAAGCATGGTGTACGCCGCGGCGACGACGACAATGATCAGAATCGACTGCACCATCTGCGCGTGCGTCGTTTCGCCGAACGCGACGAGCGAAAACGGCACCGCGAGAATGAACAAGCGCGCTCCGCCTGCAAAGACGCGGCCGATCATGAACATCGCGCTGGCCATGCGCTGCGGGCCCGTGCCGTATTGCTGGCCGAGCAGTTCGTAGATGCTCGTCACGCGGCGTCGATAGAACGCCGGCAGGAAAACAAACGCGACGATGATTGAAGCCAGCAGCACGGCGATATTCGCCGCGAGATAGGTCAGGTTCCCGTCGAAGGACTGCTGCGGCCCGCCGACGAACGTCGCCGCCGACTGACTCGTCGCCAGCACGCTGATGGCCACAGCCCAGACAGGCATCGACCGGCCGGCGAGGAGGAACTCGTCTCCGCCGCGCCCGCTTCGCCTGGCCGCCAGCGCGCCGATCGTCAGCACCAGCGCGAAGTAGCCGGCGATCGCCAGCCAGTCGATCGCGTGCAGCGAAGCATCGGAAACAGTCGTGCGCAGTGCATCCATGACGGGCCGCGACGGATCGAGCGCAGCGGTGGGCGATCGTCCGCGATCGCGGTTGCATGGACAGGCCGCGCCGCGTCGATTCTAATGCACGCATGGCCACCGCGCCCCTGTTGCTCATCGACGGCGGCGACCTGCCGTCATTGGTCGCGGCGATGCTGCAGCCCGACGGCGGTCGCATCGTGCTCTTTCACGGGCAGCGCGACGACGACGACGACGCTGCCGCACGCTTGCAGGTCCTCGCCGAGCACGAGCGGATCATTCGCCCCGCCGCGATGATCTTCGGCCGCGTCGGCCGCCTCGCCGATTCGCAAGCCGAAGTTCCCGCGCACGTGCTGTGGCTCAATGAGCTGGCGTTGGCGGCCGCAGCCGCGTTCGAAGCCGGCTGCCGAACGATCATCTGGCCCGTGCAGATCGGCATCGACGCCGAGGGCCTGGGCAGGGCGATGGAGACGGCGCAGCTTGTGGGCGACATCGCGGGGCTCGCCGATCAGTCCGCCGCCGACGCGCTGCTCTTCAAGCTGCCGCTGGCCGATCGGACCGACCAGGAAATCGTGATGCTGGCGGAGGAACTGGGCGTCCCGATGCGGGCGTGCTGGCCGTGCGATGGCGGGGGCGACGAGGCCGGCGAGCCTTGCGACCGCTGCGCCGGATGCCGGCGATGGATGACGGCTTTCGGGGCCGCGCGGGTTTCCTGGCCCTGGGCGAAAGCTGCGGCGCGGTGACATCCGGTCGCTGTCGTGCGGATTCCGCGGGGTCTTCGTCCGGTCTTCGTCCGGTGTTCGTCCAAGGTTCGTTCAAGGTTCGTCTGAGGTTCGTCCGGCTTGGGGGCCGGGGCTTAACTTCGTGGGCGCTCGGTTTGCCCCTCCCGCGGCGGCAGCTACAATCCCCGGCCTTCACGGCAACGGGAGCCCTCCACTCATGTACGCAATCATCGAAGACAGCGGAACGCAGATCAAGGTCGCCGAGGGCGACGTCATCGAAATCGACGTTCGCGACATCGAAGGCGACGCCGCCACGCTGACGTTCGATCGCGTGCTCTTGGTTCATGACGCGGAGGGTGATTCCTCGCCGCGCGTCGGCACGCCGTATCTGAGCGGCGCATCGGTGACGGCGGACGTGGTGGAGCGATTCCGCGGCCCGAAGATCGACGTGATCAAGTTCCGCAACCGCACGGGCTACCGCCGCAAGCAGGGCCATCGCCAGCCGTATCTGCGCGTGAAGATCACGGGCATCTCGGCGTAAGCGAACGCCGCCGCGTTCGCCAGCCACTTCGCGGCGGGCGCCCCACACATTCGGCAATGAGTGACAGTCGCGGGTGGCATGGGTCCGCGCTTCGCGGACCCGTGGTCTTCGAGCCTTGCAGACGCTCGTGAGGCGCAGCAATGCGTCCAAAGGCATCGCCATTGAACCCCCGCGCGCCGGTAGGGAGTCCCTTCCTGGCGTGCGGGAGTTCCCTCATCGCGCCGCTGAACTCCTTCCTGCCACCAAGGAGTTCCTTCATGGCGTGAAGGAACTCCTTCGTGGCGCGAGGGAACTCCTTCATGGCGCGAGGGAACTCCTTCGTGGCGCGAAGGAACTCCTTCCCGGCGCGAGGGAGCTCCCTCCCGGGACGTATTGGACCTTTGACCCGCTTCGTTGCCTGCAAACGCCGGTTTTCTCGGTCCGCCGCTTTTCGTGCGCCACGCTGCCAGCCAGCGCTCGACTCACGGGCGAGGATGCCCGTGCCACTGAAGCCAAGGACCGTTCTCGCTGCGAGCATTCACAAATCGGCTCTGCCCCAGCGCGTTGGTGACGAACTGGCTGGCTGTGTAATGCAGCAGGCGCGAGGCGGGCTCGTCCAGCGTCGCGTGCAGCGTGCCGGTGATCTCGGCGGGCGTGAGCAGATCGTTGAACCCCTCGGTCGCCTCCAGGAGCGTCAGCGACGACCGGCGAAGCTTCACGCCGAAGTCCTCCGCGCCGGCCCGGCCCTGCGGCATGACGAAACCGCCACCGCCATAGACGCCGATCTCTCCTGAGGCGACGATCACCAGGCGGATCGCCGCGTTTGTCGCCGCGGCGTCCATCGGCGTCGCGCCCGGCTTGGGCATCCACAGCACGTCGATGTGCAGATACAGCCCGTTCCGCGAGGTTCCCGCCCCCAGCTCCTGCACGGGAATGTCAGAGAGAAACAGCGAGGGATCGCCTCGGCGGCTCTGCGAATACACCGCGGGAATGTCCCGGATGCTGAGTTGCACCGCTTCGCCCGCCAGCGATCGCGCCACCAGCTCCGTGCGTCCCTGCCACGGCGAATAGCAGCCTCCCAGCGCGGCGCACGCGAGCACACACCAGCACATTCGGCAGCCGGAGAACTGCCGACGTCGAGAGCGGCAGGCGTCGGCCCGTTGATCATCACCCATCCCGATGTCCACCCAGCCGCCCGCCCATCTCTTCGACGAGCTGCGCCTCCTCGAGCGGGTCGTCGCCGGAATCGTCCCCGCCGAGATTGCCCGGCGATTGCTCGAAGTCAGCGACGATGCCGAGGCATCGCAACGCATCGCGCTCGACGATGCCGCGAAGAAGCGACCGCGGGATGCTTGGCAATTGCGTGCCGTGGCTCATGCTGTTGACGCTGTAGAGCGATTCGATCGCCTTCTCCGGCGTCTGTCGCGGGAAGCCCGAGGCGAACAGCAGTTTGTCCATCACTTCCAGGCTCACCGCGCTTTGCAGCGCGTTGAACAGCGGCCACGGCCGGCAGCAGATGCCCGACAAATCGGCATAGACGTTCGAGTGCTTGCCAAGCAGCACGAGCGTCTCTTCGATCCACGGATGGCCCAGATGCCCGATGACAATCGGCAGCGTTGGAAAATCGCGGGCGACTTCATCCCAGAACACCGGCCGGGCGAACTCCAGCCGCGCGCTTCGCGTCAGCGGCAGGTCCATCGACACGAACACCGGCATCGACGCCCCGGCCGCCCAGGGC
>CAZLDF010000403.1:0-3269 GCA_964558095.1 uncultured Isosphaeraceae bacterium
AAGCTCATCAGCGGCCTGTACCGGCCGTGGGATGGCGAGATTCTCTTCGACGGCTCGTCCCGCGACGCTGTGCCGCGCGAATCGCTCGCCAATTCATTCTCGATGGTCGATCAGGACATCTTCTTCTATGAAGGATCGGTGCGCGAGAACATCTCGCTGTGGGACCGCACGCTTCCCGACGACGCCATCACCCGCGCCGCCAAGGACGCGTGCATTCACGACGAGATCGCCTCCCGCCGCGGCGGATATGCCAGCAAAGTCGAGGAAGGCGGGCGCAACTTCAGCGGCGGACAGCGCCAGCGGCTGGAGATCGCCCGCGCGCTGGCGATCGACCCCACGGTGCTGGTGCTGGACGAGGCGACGAGCGCCCTCGATGCCGCCACGGAAAAGCTCGTCGATGACAGCATCCGCCGCCGCGGCTGCACCTGCGTCATCGTCGCCCACCGCCTGAGCACCATTCGCGACGCCAATGAAATTATCGTGCTGGAACGAGGCGAAGTCGTGCAGCGCGGCACGCACGAGTCGCTGATCAACGTGGACGGGCCATACCAACGACTGATTCGATCGGAGTGATGTTTCCATGTCTCCCTCTCCTCGTGGGAGAGGGCCGGGGTGAGGGCCGTCTGAAGTGCACAAGTGTCGGTTGGAGCGTGAGCTTGATGTGATGGAACGTGGGTTGGAACATGCGAGGCAACGAGTTGTGAGATCACTTAAAACTCATAGGACGCTGGAGCGGCATTACTCGCGACGGCGAACATGACCGAGACGCTGCAAGAATATTTCGCACTGCACGGCGCGCCGACTTCGACCGGCGCGAACGATCCGCTGCCGCTGATCGACCCCGGCGCCGTCTGGCTCGTCACGCGCGGCCGGGTGGACATCGTCGCCATGACCATCACGCGCGCCGCCGACATGTCCGAAGTGCAGCGCACGCACCTGCTGCGCCTCGAGACCGGCGACCTGCTCTTCGGCTTTCGCGCGCCGCCCGCGGGCCATCACGTTCTGCTGCTGGGCTATGGCGTGGGCGAGACGCAGGTGTCGCGCATGCCCGTTGCGCGCCTGGCGCAGGGCATGGACGACGAACAGCTCGCAGACGAAACCGCGAGCATGGTCGATCGCTGGGTCACGTCGATCAGCGAGCTGTGCTCCGGCGACTTCGCGCCCAGCGGCTCGCTCAACCTGCGCATCGGCCACGAGGCGAGCCTCCAGGCGGGGCAGAGCGCCCAGCCCCAGAGCGGCGTGCTGTGGGTGCAGGCGATCGAGGGCGAAGCCTATTTCATGGGGCAGAATGATTCGCCCGTCGGCTGCGGCGAAAGCCTGTTCCCGCTGGGGCGCGACGCGTGGGTGACGGCCAACGGCTCGTTCGCGATGCGCACGCACGCGGCGCGCGACGTGATCGCGGAGCCGTCCTATTGGCGCGGTCTTGCGGCATTTCAGAACACGGTCGAATCGGTGATCGACCTGCAGCGCACGCGGGGCCAGCGGGCGGCGCAGCAGCGGCTGCTCGCCAAGCACGCCGCCGATCGCTCGACGATGCAGGCCGCGGTCACGAACCTTGAAGCGATTCTCGGCCGGCGAACCGCGGTCGTCCTGCCGCGCACGCTGCAGAGCGAGAACGAACTTGTCGCGGCGTGCCGGCTTGTCGGCGAAGTGCTGGGCATCGAGGTGCGCGAGCCCAGCGCCCTGGAACGCCGCAGCGGATTGACGCATCCTTTGGAGCTCGTCGCGAAGGTCTCGCGGTTCGCGATGCGCCGCGTCGAGCTTCGAGGCGACTGGCATCGCGGCGATCACGGCCCGCTGCTGGCGTTCATCGCCGAGGACCGCGCGCCCGTCGCGCTGCTGCCCGCCTCGCCGCGTTCATACCGATTGCACAACGTGCGCGATGGAACGGTCGAGACGGTCACGCGCCGCACCGCCGCGAAGCTTGATCCGACCGCGTTCATGTTCTATCGATCGCTGCCGGAACGGCCGATCAACGGCGTCGATCTGGTGCGCTTCGCGATGCGCGGCGTGGGGCGCGACATGGGCATGGTGGCGCTGATGGGCGCGCTGGGCGGCTTGCTGGCGCTGGCGACGCCCGTCGCCGTCGGGCACGTCTTCGACGCCATCCTCCCCGCCGCCAGCCGCGACCAGCTCCTTCAGGTCATGCTCGGACTGCTCGTGGCGGCGATGGCGACGGCGGCGTTCCACCTCACCCGCAACATCGCCATGCTCCGCGTTCAGCATCGATCCGCGACGTCGCTCCAAGCCGCGATCTGGGACCGCGTCATCAATCTGCCCGCGAGGTTCTTCACCAAGTACACCGCCGGCGACCTCGGCGTGCGCGCCATGGGCGTCGATGCCATTCTCGACCTCATGTCCACCAGCGCCGTCTCCACCATCCTCACCAGCGTCTTCTCCGCGTTCAGCCTCGCGCTGCTCTTTTACTACAGCCCCAGCGTCGCGATGATCGCGGTCGGCATGGTTCTGCTCGTGGGCGTGATTACGTTCTTCAGCGGCCTGATGCAGATTCGGCATTACCGCGCGATCGAAGAGCAGCACGGCCGCATCGCCGGCATGCTGCTGCAGTTCATCTCCGGCATCGCCAAGATCCGCATCGCCGCCGCCGAGAACCGCGCATTCGCTCAGTGGGCGGAACGCTTCTCGCTGCTCACGCGCCTGGGGCTGCGGTCGCGATCGGTCGCGAACAACCTCGGCGTGTTCTACGTGCTCTTTCCGACGCTGACGTACGTCGTGCTGTTCTACCTGATTGCGCGCAGCGGAAGCGACGGCCAGCCGCTGATGACGACCGGCGCGTTTCTGGCGTTTCTGGCGGCGTACGCGACGCTGCTTTCAGGCATGATCGACCTGGGCAACACCGCGGTGAGCGTGCTCGGCGTGGTGCCGGTGTATCAGCGCCTCAAGCCGATCCTCCAGGCCACGCCGGAGGTGCAGGAGGCGAAGGCTGATCCCGGGCTGCTTCGCGGGCGCATCGAAGTTTCCAACGTGTCGTTCCGATACGAGGCGGACGGGCCGCTGATTCTTGACAACGTGAGTTTTCACGCCGATCCGGGCGAGTTCATCGCGCTCGTCGGGCCATCGGGCAGCGGCAAATCAACGCTCCTGCGGATTCTTCTTGGCTTTGAAAAACCCGATTCGGGAACGATCTCCTACGACGGCTTCGACGCGGCGGGACTCGACCCGCGGGCGCTGCGCCAGCAGCTCGGCGTGGTGCTGCAGGACGGCGACCTGCTGCCGGGCGACGTGTTCTCCAACATCGTCGGGTCGGC
>CAZLDF010000404.1:0-3531 GCA_964558095.1 uncultured Isosphaeraceae bacterium
GATCGCGCGCCTGGGCAACGGCTCGATGCGCGATGCGCTTTCCATCATGGACCGGCTGCTCGCCGCGGGCGAAAGCAACCTGACGATGGAGCTGCTCGAGCAGATGCTCGGCCTGCCCGATCAGACGCTGGTGCTCCATCTCGTGCAGGCGATTGTTGACAGCGACACGGCGAAAGCGCTCGAAGCGGCGAACGTGCTGCTCTCGCGCGGCACGTCCGTCGAGCAGGCGCTGGAACTGCTCACCGATTACTTCCGCGACCTCATGGTCATCGCGGCGTGCGGCGACAAGACGGAATTGATCGATTTGTCGCCTGAAGCGCTCGATCGAGCGAAGAGCCACGCTGCATCGTTCGACGCGCCGGCCCTGGTGCACATGATCGCGGTGTGCGACGCGACGAGTCGAAGCGTTCGCGGCTCGGCCGTCGCGCGGGCGCAGTTCGACGCGGCGATCGCGCGGCTGTGCATGGCGCAGCACCTGGCGGACATCGCGGCGCTTCTCGGCGGCGATGGGCGATCTTCGACGGCGGGCTCGACAAGCCCCGCGAAAGCCGCGCCGGCCGCTCCAAAAAAAAAAGCACTCGAGCCGGTCGCTGAGCGACAGGCAGTAGAGCCGACACGTCAAACAGTGACACAACCGTCCTCGCCTGTGATCGGTGTCTCGGCATCAACGGCCGAGAAGCCGACGGCGAGCACGCCGCGATGCGATGCGGGCGAGATGCCGGCCGCCGCCATCGACGGACAATTGCTCTGGCAGCAGATCCTCGCAGCCGCGCCGCGCATGACCCGCCCGCTCATCGAGCACATGCAGGTCGTGAGCTTCGACGGCCAGACCTTGCGATTGCGCATGGCGAGCGAAGGCCATCAGCACCTGAAGTGGTTTCGCAGCGAACCCGCGAAGCTGACGGGCATCGTGCAGGCCGCGACGGGCCGGCGACTGCAGGCGGTTCTGGAGCTTGACGAAGCCTCCCCGGCCGATGCGCCGCCGAGCGTCGCCGACGCCAGCCTCGATCGCGTTCGCAATTCAGAATCCGTGCGCGCCGCGATGGAGCTGTTCGACGCGAAGATCGTCGCCGTCGCGCGGATCGAGGCGTCGAGGTGACAGGTGAGAGGAGAGATGCACGAACATGTTTGACTCGTTGAAAGGCATGGCGGGCCTCGCGGGGATGATGAAGGACCTGCCTCGCATCAAGGCGAAACTGGCGGAAGTCAAGCAGCGCCTCGGCGAGATGACGGCCGAGGCGGAAACGGGCGGCGGCGCGGTTCGCGCCGTCGTCAACGGCAACCTGTCGGTCCGCTCGGTACGCATCAACCCCTCGCTTTTGGCGGGTCTCGTCGAGCCGGGCAATGCGGACGACCGCGCGCTCGCCGAGGACCTGATCGCCGGCGCGGTCAACGCGGCGATGGAGAAAGCGCGCGAAATGGTGCGCGACGAGATGATCGCGGCGGCGCGGGAGCTCGATCTTCCGTTGCCGCCCGGTTTGCTCAGTGAAGGGCTTGGGGGGATGCTGGCGTGAAGCCGCGCTCCTCTCCGAATTTCGGCGCGAGCCAGGCGTACCCCGAACCCGTGCAGCGCATGATCGAGGAGTTCAGCCGCCTGCCGGGCATCGGCGCCCGCTCGGCTGAGCGCATGGCGTTTCACATTCTCAAGTCGCCCAAGGACGAGGCGATGCGCCTCAGCCGCGCGATCGCCGACGTCAAACAAAAGGTGCGCTCGTGCGCGATCTGCTTCAACCTGGCGGACCAGGACCCATGTCGCATCTGCGCCGACGAGCAGCGCGACGCTTCGACCATTCTCGTCGTCGAGCAGCCGCGGGACCTCATCAGCCTCGAACAAACGGGCATGTTCAAGGGCGTGTATCACGTTTTGCTCGGGCGGCTTGATCCGCTTCACGGCATCGGGCCGGGCGACCTGACGATCGGCGAGCTCTTCAAGCGCATTGACGAGCCGAAGTCCAACTGCCGGGGCGTGAAAGTCGCCGAGGTGATTCTGGGCCTGAACCCGGACATGGAAGGCGATACCACGGCCCTGTATCTGGCTGAGGAAGCGACCCGCCGCAGCGTGCGCGTGACGCGGCTGGCGCGCGGCCTGCCCGCGGGCTCGCAGCTCGAATACGCCAGCCGGGCGGTCCTCGCCGACGCCATCGAAGGCCGCCAGGCCATGCGATGAAGCCATGACCGGTGGCACAGGCGTCCCGGCTGTGTCGCTTCATCGGCCTCAACGGCCGAAGAAGCGAGTTTCACGGCACGCGCGATGTTTGCCTCATCGGCCCGCAGAAGAGAGAAATCACCACAGGCGCTCCGCCGGCGCTCCTACGATTCAATCGATTGATTGTCATCAATCGACAACCGAACTCGCCAATCGGCCGATAAGTACGAAGAACATGCGATTCGACACCGCCCAACACATGCAGCTTTCGCAGCAGATGCGCCTGTCGCCGCGGATGATCCAGGCGACGGAAATCCTGCAGATGCCGATGCAGCAGTTGCAGGAGCGGATCGAGCAGGAGTTGGAGTCGAACGTCGCGCTGGAGCTGGTCGAGCCCGGCATCGATCCACGGAAGCTTGCCGAGCAGATACGCGATCGCAATCGCGAGGACGCCGCGGGCTCGCGCGAGCTGGTCATCGGCGACGAAGCGACCGGCGCCGCCGCCGACTTCCAGCGCCTCAGCGATTTCGAGTCTTCCTATTCCGACGCATCCGAAAACGAGTTTTCGTCCCAGCGTTTCCGCGGCCATCGCGAGACGGGCGAGCGCGACCGCAAGATCGACGCGATGGCGAACCTCGCCGCCCGCGCTGAAGGCCTCACCGAGCAGTTGATCAACCAGTGGACCTTCGCCGAGGTCGATCCCGACGTGCAGATCGTCGGCCGCAAACTCATCGAATACATCGCCGACGACGGCCTGCTCTCGACCGACCTCGAAACCATTCTCGATCAGAACCGCTCGCTGCCCGGGCTGACGGTCCCGCTCACGATGCCGCTGCTGGAGCGCACGCTGCGTGAGGTCCAGTTCTGGCTCGATCCGCCGGGCCTGGCGGCGCGCGACGTGCGCGAGACGCTGCTGCTGCAGGTCGATGATCGCGAGCTGCACGACGACGAGCCCGGCCACAACTGGGCCGATGTGCGCCTGCTCATCGAGCGATACCTGGACGACCTGCTGGAGAATCGCCTGCCGCGCATCGCCGAGGAAAGCGAGCTGTCGATGGAGCGGATCGCCGCCGCCAAGGCGCTGATGCGCCAGCTCCATCCCGCGCCGGGGCGCGAGCTTGTTTCCGCCGACGTGCCGCCCGTCATTCCCGACGTGGTCGTCGAATTCGACGAGCACACCAACGCCTACGTCGCGGGCATGCGCAACGGCCTCTTCCCGACGCTGCGCATCAACAAGCAATACGAGAAGATGGCGAAGGACCGATCGGTCGAGAAGCCGACGCGCGAGTTCATCGGCGACAATCTGCGCAACGCGCAGTGGCTGATCGAATCGATCAACCAGCGCAACAGCACGCTGCTGCGCGTCGTCAACGTGGTGCTGGCGC
>CAZLDF010000405.1:0-3884 GCA_964558095.1 uncultured Isosphaeraceae bacterium
ACATCATAGACGGCCGCGCGCTTGCCGCCGAGGTCCAGGCGAAGCTGGCGCAGCGCATCGAGAACCTGCGAACGGCGGGGCGGCGCGTTCGACTCGACGCTGTCCTCTGCGGCGGCGACGGGCCCGCTTCCGTCTATGCCCACAACCAGCAGACCACCTGCGAATCGCTCGGCATCGAGTACGTTCTACACAAGCTGTCCAGGGACGCCCGCTACGAAGACCTCGCCGGCCGCGTGCTGCTGCTCAACGCCGACGAAGCCGTCACCGCGATCATGCTGCATCTGCCGCTTCCCAATGGCATTGACACCGAGCGCATGCAGTCGCTCATCGCGGTCGAGAAGGACGTCGAGGGCGTCAACCCGGCGAACATCGGCAACGTCGTGTATGGGCGGCGGAGCCTCGTGCCGTGCACCGCGCTGGCTGTGATGGAGATGATCGAATCGACGGGCGTCGAGCTTCGCGGCAGGCTGGCGGTGTGCGTGGGCGCGAGCAACATCGTGGGCAAGCCTGTGGTCGTGCTTCTCATGCGCGCCGAAGCGACCGTCATCTCGTGCAACAAATACACCCCCCCTCGCGACATGGCGGACATCACGCGTCAGGCGGATGTGCTAGTCAGCGCCGCGGGCGTCGCGGGGCTCATCACGGGCGACATGGTCAAGCGCGGCGCCGTCGTGGTTGACGTCGGCATCAACCGCATCAGGGACGCGGCGGGAAAGAAGCACACCGTCGGCGATGTCGATTTCGAAGCGGTGTCGAACGTCGCCGGCTGGCTGTCGCCCGTCCCGGGCGGCGTCGGGCCGATGACCGTCGCGATGCTGCTGCGCAACACGGTCGATGCCGCGGAGCGGTAGTTCTGGAACAACCTGAACGTGCAAGATGCGAGAGGCGTTCGTAGGCAGGCCCAATACGGCCAAACAATGCCGGTCAATGGAGGCCAACCAATGAAGCAGTTCCACCTTGTCGTCATCTATGGAGTTCTCGGTGCGCTCCTGCTGGCCCGTGGCCAGAGTGCAGACTGGTTCGTTGAATCACACGCGGTCGCTCAAACTCAAACACTGGAAGCGACGTCGCGGCTTGGGCCGTCCCACGAGCTTGAGTTGATCGACGCCAAGGGCGAGAACCTGCATGTCCGGAACGTGGGGGGGAGGATCAGTTGGTCCGAGCGACCAACTGGAGTTGCGCTGAGCGTTGCCGTGGTGCAGGGAAGCGACGTCCTGAAGGACTTAACCGCGAGGGAAGAGTTCGCAGATGAAAGAGAGGCGCTCAAGCGGGAGTCCGATGCGGAGTATCAGCGAGCGGCGATTGAGGCGAATGCTTTCATCGATCGACTGAAGGAACTCGATCCGAAGAGCCCGGAGTATCGACAGGTCTATGAAGAGTACGAAGGAGTCAGGAAGCAATACGAAGAATGGCGACAGGCCTTCATAAAGCGGCAGGACGCGTTGCGCGCTGCGCAGGCCAGCAGGGCATTTCAGGAACTCATCGCCGCCGTTGACATCGTGGCTGCGCGACTTGAAGTGGACATCGTGATCCAGTCCACGGCGCCAAATGCGCCAGTTCCACAGAAGGATTACCCAGCACTCGCATGGGATTTTGCGTCCCGCCAACTCCTGAGGTATCCCGAACAGATCGACATCACGATGGAGGTTCGAGAGGAATTGGCGTTGCAGGCACACGAGTGATTTGTTGTGTCGCTCGCATCAACGCTTTATCCATCGATGCCGCGGCGCGAGGACGTTCAGCCGGTGGAATTCACCGCGAGCACTCGCCGCGATCACTCCGGCACACGCTCCGCTTCGGCGTGCACGTAGGCATCCTCCAGGCGCACGCGGTTCTCGCGGAACCACTTGAGCAGCGACTTGAAGTCGTCGTTGATGAGCGGGCGAATCGCCGCGTCCGAGCGCACGACCATCGGCGCGATCTTCCACTGGCCGTCCGTTCGCCGGACGAACTCATCGCGAAGGGTCATGTCCATTCTGCCGTCGCGCCGCATCGTGACGCGGGTGACAACGAGCGCCCAGTCGCCGGCGACGCGCGATTCGAGCGATTCGATCCACAGCGTGCCGAGTTTCCAATGGTCGATCGTGCGTTGCAGGTCGTCCTCGAGCACTTGGCGCAGTTTCGCGTCGCTGGGCGCGAGCACCGACTGCTGGGCGACGATCCGGTCGCCGGACTTCAGGCGCTGCAGGAAGGCGTCCATCGCGTCCATCGCCAGCGCCTGTTCGCGCTTCGTCGCGATTTCGTCCGCACGAGCCGATGCCGATTCACGAGCCTGGGCGCTGGTCTCGCGCGGCCCGCACCCGGCGAGCAGCATCAAAGTCGATGCCCCAGCGGCGATTCCCACAATTCGGTGCAGCATGCCGGCGCCTCCCGTCGTCGATGCGATCGATCACGTTCGCGGCCCGCGACGGACCGCACAACCTGCTTCCATCGTCCGAAAGCCCCCGCGATCGGAGTTGTGGGCCGCCGCCAGCGGATTCAGCGCGCCGGGCACGCCCATGCGGCGGGATGCGCACGTCCGATAGCGCGCGTCGATTGAAGAAAAAAAATCCCCCGAACCGGTGGTGGGTGCTGGTTCGGGGGGAGGGAAGAGAGAAGCCGTGTCGGAACCTCTGCGTGTGGGTGGATGAGACAGAGGCAGGCTTCCCCAGGTGCCCAGGTCATCCGTGTCCGTAGGCAGCCCCAACAGAAGATGTCGAAGCGGGCGTGGAGGCGATCTGCCGGTGCGCGCACGTGATTCTTCGCGTCCGGCGCCGTCGGGTGCATGCGGCGATCCGTCATTCCCGACCGCTGCGAGCGATTAATCCTTCCGCTCGCAGATCGCTGGTCCTCCTTTCCGTGCCCACAGGCACCTCCTGAAGAGCATCGCGCGAACCGTCGGAGCGCGTTCGCCGATGCAAGGCAGACTGATGACGTCTAACTGCAGCCCATCGAGTTGCCGCAGTTGAGACACTTGTAACACGTTCCGTTTCGCACGGTGATCGCGCCGCAGACGTCACACGCGGGCGCGTCGCCCTGCAAGGCCGCCGTCGCCTGATTGAGCGTATGCGAAGCCATGACGAGGACCTCGCTCTCGACGACGCCGGCGGCGCTCGATGACATGCCGGCGATCGATGCGGTCGTTTCCGTGATGGAGATGGCGCTTCTCGCCGCGCTGTGCTCGGTCCTCGCCGCGGCGCTCTCGCCGTTGATCGCTCGTCGCGGCGACGTGTCGCCGTCGCTCGTATCGCTCGTAGCGAGGCGATGCAATCCGGGCGGCGGCTCGGTCGCCGTCGAATGCCCGTTGCCCATGCGACTTGCGGCCGCGCGTTGCGATTGTTCTCGTTGTGGGTGTTGTTGCTGTTGGTGTTCGGATCGTCCTGACCACGCGTCGTCCTCCGTGACGTTCAGTTCCTTCCTGGCCGCGTCGGCCGCGGACTTCTTGTCCGCCGGCCGCTGCGGCGCATTGGCTTCGCGATACCCGGCGATGAACTCCATGCCCATCCACCGGAAGATGTAATCGACCAGCGACTTGGCAAACGGAACGTCGCGGTTGGTCGTCATGCCCATCGGTTCGAATCGCTGATGCGCGAATTTGGTGACGAGGCTCTCGATCGGCACGCCGTATTGCAGCGCGACGCTGATCGCCGTGCCGAGCGAATCCATCACACCGCCGATGGTCGAGCCCTCCTTGGCCATCGTGATGAAAAGTTCGCCGGGCATCCCGTCGTCATAGAGGCCGACGGTGAGGTAGCCCTCGTGACCGGCGACGTTGAACTTGTGCGTGATGCTGCGGCGCGTGTCCGGCAGCCGGCGTCGCAGTGGCCGTTCGACGATGCGCTCGACAATTCTTTCGACGATTCGCTCGGTCGCCGGCACATCAGATTCCGCAGTCGCGGCCCGCG
>CAZLDF010000406.1:0-5418 GCA_964558095.1 uncultured Isosphaeraceae bacterium
GGCGCCGGCACGTTTCTCGCCGACGAGGACCTCGCTTACGTGCTGTACGCCGGGCTTCAGGACACGAACACCGAAGACAGCTTTGAAGCAGCGAAGGTGCACATTTACAACGACATCGACGGCGACAACGACTCCATCACGTGCGTGTACAGCGGCACATCGCGAACCATGCAGCTCGACGATGGCGCGTTCAAGCCCGATGCCAGCTTCCAGGTCGAACACACCTGGGCCTCGAAGGCCTCATGGACCGATGAGCACTTCGAGCGATCGTCCATCCCAGGCGCCGATCTTCATCACCTCTTTCCCGCACGGCGCGGGCTCAACGCCACCCGCAGCAACCATCCCTTCGGCGCGCCCATCAGCGAAGTGCGCGACTTGCTGATCGACGAAGCCGACGGCACGCTGCACGGATCCGACGAAGGCCCGGGCGGCACGGCGTCCGGTTGCTCGCGCGGGCTCGATCAAGCCGGCAACGTCGTGTTCATGCCGCGCGAAGAGCACCGCGGCAACGTCGCCCGCGCGATGTTCTACATGAGCGTCCGCTACTGGTGGGAAATCCCCGACGACATGGAAGCCGTCCTGCGGGTATGGAACGACGACGACCCCGTTGACGCCGACGAGCGATCGCGCAACGCGCGCGTCGAAGGCATCCAGCACAACCGCAATCCGTTCATCGACGAGCCGGAACTGGTGGAACAGATTCCCGATTTCTGACCGGCCGCGCTGTCGCTACAATCCGCGGCATGTTCGCGAACACCACCGGCACGGCGGCAACGACTTCACTGCGATCGGGCGCGGGAGGCATCGACGCGGCGCTGGTCGCGACGCTCGAGCGCCACCTCGAACAGGTCAATCTCATCTTCGAGCGACAGCTCGCCAGCGATCTTTCCGCCGTCAACTCGTTGTGCATGCACATCGAGCAGTACCGAGGCAAGATGCTGCGGCCGACGGTGCTTCTGCTTTCGGGGTTGGCCGCGTCGGGGGGGGCGAGCGACGGAAGCTCGCTCACCGAGAAGCACCACATTATCGCCGCCGTCGCCGAGATGATTCACATGGCGACGCTGGTGCACGACGATGTGCTCGACGAGGCCGACGTCCGCCGCAAGGGCGCGACCGTCAACCACCTCTGGGGCAACGAGACGGCCGTGATGCTCGGCGACTATCTCATCTCCAACGCCTTCGCGCTGTGCGCCACCGCCGACGACCACGCGATCAACCACGCGCTCGGCCGCGTCACCAACACGCTCTGCGAGGGCGAGCTGATTCAGCTTCATCATCGCGACGACTTCAGCATCGACGAGGCGACGTATTTCGAGATCGTGCGGCGAAAGACCGCGTCGCTGATCGGCGAGTGCGCGCGCATCGGCGCGCGGCTGTCCGGGGCCGCGCGCGAAACCTGCGACGCCATGCACCGTTTCGGCACGTCAATGGGCATCGCGTTTCAGATTCAGGACGACCTGCTGGACCTCGTGGGCGACGAGCGCATCGTCGGCAAGACGCTCGGCCGCGACCTCGACAAGGGCAAGCTCACGCTGCCGGTCATTTATTGTCTGCAGAGCGCCCAGCCGCGCGAGCGAGGCGAGATCATCGAGTTGATCCGCGCGCGCGAAGCGCAGCCGCTGCGGCGGATGCTGCACGCCGGCGGCGCGGTCGCGCCGCCGCCGCGACCGGCGGTGGGGCTGTGCGCGGCGGCGCGGGGCGCGCTGCCCTTTCCGCCCGCGCGCGCCGCGCGCGACTTTCTCGCCGCCGTCGCCGATTCAGCCGTCGATCGAGCTTCCTAAATGCACGCAGAATTCTGCGCCCAATTGTGACCCCGTCTTCTCAATGGCTCGCAGTCGCAGAGCTCGCTTGGGCCACAATGCGCGTCGCGCCCTCGCCCGCAGGGCGCACGCGCGTTGCCAGTGGCGCCGCGAGGCTTTGCGAGCAAGCCACTGGATGACGGGAGCCCTTCCTCCCATTTTCATGTTTTCCCTGGTTTCTCCACCCGGAGGGCTGACGCGATGTTCGATGTTCGTCCGCCCTCCGGGCGGGAACCGGAGAAGAGGCGCTTGAATCTCCTCTCCAGGGGCTTGCGAAGCGCTGCGCCCCTGGCAACGATCGTGCGCCCTGCGGGCGAAGCACAACCCGCCCTCACCCCTGCCCCCTCTCCCAAGGGGAGCGGAAAATAAGAATCGATCACAGGTCAGACGCCTGTGCCACTGCTTCTTTCTTCACGCGGTCAATCGCATCTCTTCGCGCTGCGGCGTCGGCTTGAAGACCTCGACGCGGTTGCGCCCGCTGCGCTTGGCGGCATAGAGCGCGCAGTCGGCGGCGGCGACGAGCGCGTCGGGCTCGGCCGGCTCCACCGATCCCAAATCCGCCACGCCGAACGACGCCGTCACCTTAAGCTTCGGATGCGCCATCCAGCACAGCTCCTGCAACTCCATGCGAAAGCGATCGGCGACGGTGGCGGCCTCGGGTGCGGCGGTGTCGGGCAGGATCAGCGCGAACTCCTCGCCCCCGTACCGGCACGCCACGTCGATGCTGCGCCCGCCATCGAGAATCCGCGCGAACTCCGTGATCACCCGGTCGCCGAACGGATGGCCGTAGTTGTCGTTGACGCTCTTGAAGTGATCGATGTCGGCCATGACGACGGCGAGCGCCGAGTGGCGCCGCAGCGCCGCCGTCACTTCCTCGCCAAGGCGCTGGTCGAAGTATGAACGATTCCACAGGCGGCTGAGGCCGTCGATCTTGGCGCGCTGCGCCAGCAGGAGGATCAGTCCGCGAACGCGCAGGGCCGCGCGCACGCGCGCCCGCAGCTCCGGCACGTCGAATGGCTTGGTGATGAAGTCGATCGCGCCCATGTCGAAGCATCGCACCTTGACGGCGGTGTCCTGTTCGTCGGACATGCAGATCACCGGCGCCTGATGCGTGCGCGGGTCGGACTGCAGCGACTGCATGAGGTCGAAGCCGGTCATGTCGGGCAGCACGACGTCGGTGAGGATGAGGTCGGGCCGCGTCGTGTGCGCCATGCGCAGACCCTCTTCGCCGCCGCGCGCGCCGTGGATTTCGATGGGTTCGTGATTGAGCGCGGCGCGCAGCAGGCGATGCACGCTCTCATCCTGGTCGATCGCCAGGAGGGATTGCAGTTCAGGCTCGCCGGATCGCCGCATCATGTGTGCTATTGCTTCCGCGGACCCTCGCCTGTGACGGCCCGAGCGCACAGGAGGATCATGGATTCGATGGATTCGGTGATGTCCGCGGACTCGGCTTCGTCGTACATGGTGAGGGCCTCGTCGATGGAGGCGGCGCATCGCGCCACGCCGACCAGCCCGTGCGCCGCGGCGCCGCGCTGAAGCTGCTCGACCAGCGCGCGCAGCGTCACGGTGTCGCGCACCTTCCATGCGCCGGCCAGTTCATCGACGTGGCGGTGCAGTTCGGTCAACGACGTGTCGAGCGCGCCGGTCGCGCTCCCGCCGCCGGCTGAGGTTTCGCCCAGCAGCGGATCGCGCGCGTGCGGCGACTGGTCCGAGTCTCGCGGATGCATGCACCAAGCATCGGCGGTTCGGCGGAAGGACTTGGCGTGAGTTTGCGGCAACCTCGGCTTTGGGGAAGGCGAACCACGCCGCGGCGCGGCGCCCGCGTCGATATTATCGGTCCGCCGCGCCGGCGGGGTTCGCCTCGCGCGTTTCGATCGCCGAAGCCGTGCGACGCGTTTCGTCGAGGTACAGCGGCAGATAGCGGTAATAGACTTCGAGCGTCAGCGTGCAGATCGCCGTCTGATACACCCGGCCGCCGACGCCCGCCCATACGTCGTCGGGATCCCAGCTTCCGGCGAGCGGTCCCTGGGTTCGCTGATTGGCCAGAAGCTGGTCTTTGATGGCCTGATTCCACGTTTCCCACGCCTTGCCGCCGTGCTGGTAGATCGCGAGCGTCGCGTAGTACCAGTAGTAGGTGGACTGGATTCGGTCCCACGTGGGCAGGTTGGCCAGCAGCACGCGAGCGGAGGCGTCGAAGTGTTCGGCCTCGCGTTTTTCGCCGAGCAGTTGCAGGACGAACATGCCTTCCGCCGTCA
Source organism: uncultured Isosphaeraceae bacterium (assembly GCA_964558095.1). Taxonomy (GTDB): domain Bacteria; phylum Planctomycetota; class Phycisphaerae; order Phycisphaerales; family SM1A02; genus CAZLDF01. The sequence goes on from CAZLDF010000406.1 coordinate 4,055, forward strand.
TCGCCGCCGACATTTCGCGCCCCGGTCGATAGGCATACTCACCCGGCGCGTCGTCGAAGGAGACGAGCGACAACCAGTCGCGCGCGACATTGAAGGCTTCCTGCGGCACCTCGACGCCGGCGCGCTTGGCGCTGGTCAGCGCCATCACCTGCCAGCCCATGACCGACGTGTCGCCGACCTGTCCCGGCGCGTAGCGCCATCCGCCGACGGCGCTGTTGCGCGCCTGATAGATGAAGTCGCACGCAAGCTTGACGCGGTCGGCGAGCAGCGGGTCGCCCGTCATGCCGTAGGCCTCGGCGAGTGCGATCGACGCGATGCCGTGGCTATACATCGTCTCGCGGATCATCAGATTGCCGTCGGACTTCTGCTGGTTCATCAGCCATTGCAAGCCGCGATCGACCGTGTCGCGGTACGGCCCGTCTTTCATGTGCGTGTGATCGGCGGCAAGGAAGCACAGAAGCGAGAGCGACGTGATGGCGATATCGACGCGCGCTTTCGATTCGCCGCTGCACTGGCCGCAACCCTCGTCGAATCCCCGACCGTCCCAGTGGCCGTCCGCCGATTGATGCCGCGCCAGCCACTGGAGCGCATTCTTGACGGCCAGTTCCGTTTCGCGGCTGCCGCCCATCTGCTCGACGAGTTCGCGGCGCTTTTCCGGCGCCCGCTGCTCATACGGATTCGGCGGTTCGGCCGGGTTCTGCGGCAGGGGCAGCTCGACCGCGAGCATCGCCGCCGCGGGAAGCTTCTTCGGGTCGGGTTCGATCGCGCTTCGCGCCGGCGGATCGATCGACGCATCGGCAACGTCGTCGATGCGTGCGTCGGCGGCGCGGGCGTCGCGCACGGGCTGGGGCGACGAAGCGGGCGGCGCGATCGTCGCCAGCGCGCCGGCCTGCCTGTTTTCAGTCGCGAATGCAGCGATCGCAGCGCGGCCGGAGTTCGCATCGCGGTTGTCCGCCAGTCGCGCCGATGACGGAACCTCCGCGAGTTGTTCGTCAGTCACCGCGGCGGCGGGCAATCGCACGACGAGCGACGCCTGCGGCGCACTGACCGACAGCTCGCCGTCACCATCGATCGAGAGCGCGGGCGCTGCGGGCGAATCGCCGGCGTCACGAACGGGACCGGCGTCGAACGCCGCCGGCGGCGGCAGGTCGATCGCGGCGGTGTCGCTGGCATAGATGCCGCTGAACGCGCCGCCGCCCTCATCATTGCGATTGCGCATCAGTCGATCGATGGGTGCGGCGCGTGAGGACTTTTCGGAAGTTGCGAGTCGCGCCGGTCCGACTTGCTCGCCGCTCGCTGCGTCCGCCGCGGCGTCCTGCCATTCGCCCGGTTCGCCCGGGGTCGCCAGCGCGAGCGCTTCGGCG
>CAZLDF010000407.1:0-6350 GCA_964558095.1 uncultured Isosphaeraceae bacterium
AATCGCTGATGACCTGCCCCGTGCGCGAAGTCGAGGTGATCGCGGGGAAGTTCGGCGGCGCGATGGGTCTGCTGGCGCTGATGCTCGCGCCGACCGCAATCTATGTCGCGGCGCTCGAAGCCTATGGCCGGCCTGATTACGGCGAAGTGATGTGCGGCTACCTCGGCCTGCTCCTCGCCGGATGCGCGTATGTCGCCAGCGGACTGCTTGCCTCGACGCTCACCTCCAGCCAGCCCGTCGCCTTTCTCATCACGCTGTTCTTCTGGCTGACGCTGGGGCTCGCGACCAAGCTCCTGCCCAGTCACCTCGGCGATCCCTGGGCGGCGTGGATGTTCGCCATCGACCCCGAACTGCGATTGCGCGACTTCACCATCGGACTGGTGGACACCTCCAACGTCGCATACTTCCTTTCGATCGCAGCGGTCTGTCTGATCGCGGCGACGGCGTCGCTCGCGGCGCGGCGGTGGCGCACATGACCGGCCGCGACGCTCCATTGCGAAGCGCGCGGCGGGCGGCGCACGCGGCGAACCTCGCGCTCCTGTTGCTTGGCATCCTGGTGATCGCGGTCGTGGCCAACAGCTTCGCCGCGATGGACGCGCTGCGCTGGCGGATCGACTCGACCAAGACGCGCGCCTATTCGCTCAGCCCGCAGACGCACAAACTCCTCGCCTCGCTCGAAGGCCAGTGGACGGTCGCGCTGATCATGGCGGGCCAAACCAAGGACCCGGCGCTGCTGCGCCAGATCGAAGAGGTGCTCAAGCGATACGTCGATGCGACGGATTCGCTGCGCGTCCTGCGCATCGATCCGACCGAACCGCAGACGCTTGGCGAATACGAGTCGCTCATCGCCGGGCTCCAGCTCATCTACAGCGATCAGGTCGCGGCATACGACCGGAGCCTCGATGAAGGCCAGCGGGCGTTCCATGAGCTGCAGGTGTTCGCGCAGCAGCACGCGGCAGCGCTGGCGCAGGTTTCGCAGCGCGCGCCTTCGGCGTCGGCCGAGGCGGCGGCGCTGCGGCAGTTCGCCGGCATCCTGGAACTGCTCGCGCAGCAGGGCGATTCGATCCTGACGGAAATCTCCAAGGCGCGGCAGGTGAGCGATTCGCGGCCGATCCCCGACTATGAAACCGCGCGCAGCATCATGGCGGAAGCGCTGTGGCGGATGGCGAATGAGCTGGCGACGGTGGTGACGGCGTTCGAGCAGATGCGCACCAACATCCAGGTTGATCAGTCGCTGCGCCAGTACGCATCGTCATCGCGCGACAGCTACGACGCGCTGTCGCGCCGGCTGCTCACCGCCGCCGAGCCGCTGCGCGAGCTGGCGCCGCTGGAATTGGCGCGCATCGGCCGCGTGCTCGGCGAGGGCGACGCCGCGCTCATCCTTGGGCCCTCCGGCGCGACCGTCATCGGCTCCGATCAGCTTTTTCCGCTGCTCAGTCGCGGCGACCCGCAGCGCGACGCCGATCGCACCGTCGCGTTCGACCAGCGCTTCCGCGGCGAGCAGGTGATCAGCAGCGCGATCCGATCGCTCATCGTCGGGCGCATGCCGACGGTGGTGTTCGTCCACGCCGAACCCGCGACGCTGCTGAAGGTTCGCGATGATCAGCGACAGGACGTGGTGGGCGTCGCGACGGTGCTGCAGTCCAATCGTTATACGGTTCGCGAGTGGATCGTGGGCGTGGACGAGAAGCCGGCGCTCGAACCGGGCGAGCGCGTCGTGTGGGTGGTGGTGCCGCCTTCGCCGCAGCGAAGTCTGAAGCCGACGGGAAGCGAATCGCAGCTTGTCGATGCGGTGGATGAGTTGATCGCCGAAGGCGAGTCGGTGTTGCTGAGCGTGTATCCAAGCTTGCTGCACAGGCTCCAACAGCCCGACGCATGGGCAGACGTCGCTCAGCAGCTTTCCGTCGAAATCGACACCTCGCGCGTGGTGCTCGACCGCATTCGCAGCGCCGAAGACCAGTTGCAGGCTGTGCACTGGCAGGCGATCAACGAGTTCGAGCCCGATCATCCGATCGCCGCGGCAATGAACGGGCAGCAGACGACGCTGCACTTTCCGGTGATCGTGCGGCCGGCGGCGGATGCGCCGCGTCGGATCGACGCGCGCGTGCTCGCGACGATCCCGCCGCACGAGGGCCGCTGGCTGGAGAGCGACCTGACGGGCTACACCGCCGACGCGCCGATCACGGACGAAGAGCGCTTTGACGAGCCGTTGCCGGTGATGGTCGCGGTGGAGCGCGCCAACCCGGCGAAAACCGGCTGGCAGCGCGCGCTGATCGTGGGCAGCGGGGGATGGATGATCAGCAACGTCGCCGATCGCGTCGCGCCGGTGGGCGGCGAGCGCATCGCGCTCATCAATCCCGGCAACATCGAACTGATGCTCAGCGGCGTCGCGTGGCTGGCGGGATTTGACGACATGATCGCGCCCAGCCCCCTCACGCAGGAAGTTGCCCGACTTCGCGACCTCACGGACGGCGCGCGAAGCCGATGGAGCTGGTCGATCGTCGCGGGCATGCCGATGGGGTGTCTGTTGCTCGGTTTCATGATGTGGTTCTGGCGCCGAAGGTGATTGCGAGCATGGTCAATTTCAAGCCCACCATCTGCACGTTGGTTGTCGCGGCGTTGAGCGTCGCGCTGCTGGTGTGGGTGCGCGGCATGGCGGCCGGCGCCGAAGACGACCGCGCCATGCTCGCGCGGCGCCTGGCGCTCGATGCGCTTCCCGTCGATGACGTCAATCGCATCACGCTCCATCGCGCGGGCGAAGAACCGCTGGTGTTTCAGCGCGACGGCATCGACTGGCTGCAGGTCGAACCGTTCGCATACACGATGGATCCTTATTCCATCCGCCAGCTCATCGTGCTGGCGCGCAACCTCCAGGCCATCGACTCGATCGAGGCGGAATCGAGCGAATCGCGCGGCCCATCGACGGCGGCGGGACTGGGGCTCGACCCGCCGCTGGCGACCATTCAGTATGAGTGGCCCGCAGGCGAGATGACGCTGCGCCTCGGCCGTCGCGGCGTCGCCGGGCGAGCCTATCTCCGAAGAACCGACGATTCGCGCATCTTCGTCGTCTCCAGCGACCTCCACCAGCGCGCGATCGAAATGGACCACCGCGAGTGGCGCGATCGACGACTCTTCCACGACGTCTCCGTGCAGGATGACCGCATTCTTCGCACCGACGGCGACCAGTATCTCGAACTCAAGCGCGACGGCCGGCGATGGCGCATCGAGCGCCCGGTCCGAACGCGCGTCGATCAGCAGGCGTTCGAAGATTTGCTGTCGGTCATCAGCCGCGCGCAGCTCAGCGGATTCGTGCTCGATCGGCCGGCGGACCTGGCGCCCTTCGGTCTGGCCGAACCGGTGGCGACGCTGGAGATCACCCGCGGCGTACCGCAGGACTGGAGCGAAAACAGCGTGTACGAAGGACGCACGCAACGCCTGCTCGTCGGCCAGCCCGCCGGCGCCGCATCGACCGAACACTTCGCGATGATCGACGGCCAGCCGGTGGTGTTCCGTTTGCCTGTGACCGTGCTGCAAAGCTTGTTCCGCCCGGCGACGCAAATCGCGGCGCGCACCGGCAGCGGCGTCAATTCAGCCGACGTCAAGACGATCGTCATCCGCGGGATCGCGAGCGAGTTCACGCTGCAGCGCGACCTCGAGCGGTGGATCGCCCCCGACGCCGGCAGCGTCGCCGTTCCGGCCGCGCACGTCGAGCAGCTTCTCAGTCAGTTCACGCAACTGAAAGCGCCCGATGTGCAGTTCAAGCCTTATCCGCGCGAACTCGAAGTCGCGACCATCACGCTGTTCGGCTTTGACCAGTCGCCGCTGGACACGATTCGCATCGCGCGCGACGAAGAGCGCAAGCTTTGGGCGATCGAGAACGGCGACAACGTGCTGCGCGTCTTCCCGGACGGTCTGGAGTTGAAGCTTTCGCCGGCGGATTACGGGCTTGAGGTCGCCGGGCCTTCGACCGAATAGCGCGCGACGATGTCGCCGGCCCGCCGGCGGAAGTGACGAAGTTGAAGCCGCACGCCGTCGGCGAGATGCGCCGCCGTTCGGCCGCGCACGCACGCGGCGGCCTCGTCGTCGCCCAGCAGCATCGGCGCGATGAACACCCACGCCTCGCTGACAAGACCTTCCGCGAAGAGCTGGCCGATCAACCCGGCGCCGCCCTCGACCAGCACGTTGGTCACGTCGAATCGCGCCGCCAGCTCGCCCAGCGCCGCGCCGAGATTCAGCCGATCGTCGCTCGACGCGGTGGCGATGAACCGCACGCCCGCTTCGCTCAGTCGGGTGAAGCGATGTTCGCGTTCGCGCACTGCGTGATCACTGGTGATGATGATCGTCGGCGTGTGATGCGCCGTCTGCGCGAGCCTGGATTCTAGCGGCGTCTGAAGCAGCGCATCGCACACGACGCGCAGCGCGACGCGGCGAACGCGCGCGTTGCGAGCTGTGAGCGTCGGGTCGTCGCGCAATACCGTGCCGATGCCCGTGAGAATCGCATCGACGCGGCCGCGCTCGCGATGCACCAGCCGCCGCGACGCCGCCGAGGAAATCCACTGGCTCTCGCCGGTGCGCGTCGCGATCCGCCCATCGATCGTCTGCGCCCACTTGGCGATGATCCACGGCAGGCCGGTGGTGATGCGTCGCACGAATGGATCGCCCACTCGCACGGCGACGTCGCAGGTTTCGTTGTGATCGACTGCGACGCCCGCCCGGCGAAGCGCATCGGCGCCGCCGGCGGAAATCGGATTGGGATCCCGCCGCGCGAACACGACGCGCCGGATGCCCGCGTCGATAAGCGCCGCCGTGCAGGGCCCGGTGCGACCGGTGTGATTGCAGGGTTCGAGCGTGACGTAGGCGGTGGCGCCGCGCGACAAGCCGCCGGCGCGTTGCAGCGCGTGGATTTCTGCGTGCTCGCGCCCGCACTGGCGATGGTATCCCCATCCCACGATCGAATGATCACCTGGTTGAACGATGACGCAGCCGACGAGCGGATTGGGCTCCGCGCCCCCGTGGCCGCGCAGCGCCAGCCGCGCTGTAATGTGAAGAAAGCGCGCATCCACATCGTCGGCGCGATGAATGCAGTCGATCGAAGAGTGCGCGCTGGCGGTCGCCATGACGGCGCATGGTAGCCGGGAAGCGAGTCCAATCGGCGGACCCAAACGCGCCTCGAATTCAGGCGGAATCCGTATGGGTCATTCACCGGGAATCGCGGAGATCACGCCTTCCCATGGACTGCTGGCGCTGGCGTAGAGACGTTTGGGGATGCGGCCGGCGCGGAAGCCGAGATAGCCGGCTTCGCAGGCGGCCTTCATGGCGCGGGCCATTTCGACGGGTTGTTTCGCGTGCGCGATGCCGGTGTTGAGCAGCACGCCGTCGGCGCCGAGTTCCATCGCGAGCGTCACGTCGCTGGGCGCGCCGACGCCGGCATCGACGATGACGGGGAAGGAGTCTTGAGTCGTGAGTCCTGAGTCTTGCGCGTCAAGACCCAAGGCGCAGGGCCCAGGACCGGCCTTCAGCATTTCGAGAATCATGCGAATCGCGCCGGGGTTGGCGATGCCGCGGCCGCTGCCGATCGGGGAACCTGCGGGCATGACGCTTGTCGCGCCGGCGTCGCGCAGGCGCAGCGCCATGATGGGGTCGTCGCTGGTGTAACACAGCACGTCGAAGCCGTCGGCGACAAGCTGCGTGCACGCTTCGAGGGTTCCGACGGGATCGGGCAGGAGCGTCTTCTTGTCGCCGAGCACTTCGAGCTTCACCCAGTGTTTGCCCGGGTTGTCGAGCTGTTCGAGGATTTCGCGGCCGAGGCGGGCGACGCGCACCGCGTCGGCGGCGGTGAAGCAGCCCGCGGTGTTGGGCAGGATCGTGTAGCGATCGGTGTCGATGAAGTCGAGCATCGATCGGCCTTGCTGATCGACCAGCCGCTCGCGGCGCACGGCGACGGTGATGACCTGCGCGCCGCTGGCGTCGAGCGCCTGCTGCATGACTTCGTAGCTTTCGTACTTGCCCGTGCCGACGATCAGGCGGTTGCGAATCGTCACGCGCCCGAGATGAAGCGGTTGAAACGGCGAGGCCGCGATCGCCTGCCTGGACTTGGGCTCCTTAAGCTGGGTCATGTCACGATTGTATTCGACGCGGGCGTCGATGCGAAATGCGCCGGTTCACCCGCCGCCGACGAGCGTGACGATTTCGATCGCGTCGCCCTCGTGAAGCTCCATGGAGCTGCGTTGCGGCTTGGGAATCAGCTTGCGATTGACTTCGACGGCGCAAGGCGAACGGTCGAGGCCGCGGTGGCGCAGCAGGTCTTCGACGCTGCAGCGGCCCGCGGTGGTTTCGATGGCGACGGGCTC
>CAZLDF010000408.1:0-3788 GCA_964558095.1 uncultured Isosphaeraceae bacterium
TTCGACGTCGATCAGGGGTGGCGCGGCAAAGCGCAGCACATCCTCGTCGTCCAGGGCTTCAGCGAACCCGGGTCCCAGGGCAGCGGCGTCGGCGACAACGCCTTCGAAATGGACGGCGCTGAAGACTGCGACGCCCAGCCCGTCACCACCGCCGTCATCTACAACGCCACCGTGCTCGGCGTGCCCACCGGCGGCAACGGCTCCGACCACGGCACAGCGTGGCGCGACAACGCTCGCGTGCAGATCCGCAACTCCATCTTCATGGACCTTGGCGACAACCTCATCAACTTCGACAACACCGACGGCGACGGCGCACGCGGTTACGGCTGCACCAGCCCAGAAGACGGCGGGCTGGCGACGCTCGACTGGCCGACCACGTGGAACACCGCCGCCGGCACGCATTCGACCATCAACGACATCCAGCCCGTGCCCGCGAAAGGCGCGTTCAACCATCCCGACGTGCTCTACACCGCACAGGTCGATGGCAATCTCTGCGAGCTGTCGGACAGCGTGTTCTTCAACAACACCAACTCCGCCTATGGCGAGTCGAACAATCGCGGCGTGACGGTCGGCGGCGATGACGCTCCGCTGCAGAACAACGTCGTCGCGGACAACTCGCCGATTCAGTTCCGCGACCGGGCCGGCGCGCCGTTCCTCGTGGGAACGCTCGTCATGTGGCCGCTGACGTCGCTTGATCCTCGTGCGGCGAACGACGCGCTCGTTTCCGCCGGCACCGCGCCCGACGACGGCTTCTTCGAGCCGCAGAGCTACCGCGGTGCGTTCGGACCGGATTGGGAAGACAACTGGGTGCTTTGCTGGACCGCGGCGGACGCCTACGGCTTCCTCCTTCATAACCCGTGCCCCGAGGACATCGTGCCCGAGGGCGGCGACGGCCAAGTCACCGTCTCAGACGTCGTCTCCGTCCTCTCTTCCTTCGGCCTGCCCTGCGACGACTGCGCGCAGGACATCGCGCCCCAGTGCGGCGACGGCCAGGTCACCGTCTCGGACGTCACGACCGTGCTCTCCGCATTCGGACCTTGCTGATTCTGATGATGAATCTGATTCACAACGACCCCTGGACTGCATCCAGTCCGGACTTCTCTGGAACGTCTGATGGCGGAGCGAACGTGCTCCGCCATTAGACGCTTCCGGAATTCAGCGGAACGAAGGCATGAACTTGAAACTCAATCAATTCGTTCTGGTGTGCGGCGCCGCCGCCGCGCTGCTGGCGAGCGGCTGCGCGGAGCAGGCCGGCGCGGACTCGGCGACCCGATCGCCGGCCGGAGGATCGAGCGCCCTTGCGAACCCGAACGCCGCGCTGCTTGCGGCCATGACTGATCGCGATCAGCTTGCCGAAGGCGCGACGCTCGACGCTTCTCAAGCCGAACTGCTTGATCTGGCGTTCGACGCCGTCTCGAAGATGCCGCTCAATCCGCACGTCAAGAATCGATCGCGCGCGCAGAGCAAGATCGTCGAAGTGTGCCTGCAGCTCGATCAGCCGCGGCGCGCGCTGGCGTACATCGAGCGGATCGAGTCGACGAACTGGCTGCATGGCGCTGGATACGCCGACCTTGCGTATCACCTCGCGCAGCGGGGACAGACGAGCCGGGTATCGGCGTTTCTCGCAGTCGCGACTGACGTCGCCGAGAGCGTGGAAGACTGGCGGCGCGATCGGATCAACGCGAAGATCGCCCGGACGTATGAACTGCTGGGCCAGCAAGCGCGGGCGGCGGAACTCGAAGCTCAGACCGATCCGGCCGAAGCGGGCGAACTCGTCGTCGCGCGAGCGGCGATGAGTGACAGCGAGTCGTTCTATGACGAGCTCAACCGACTCTCCGAACTCGCGACCTCCGTGCACTTCGACCTCCGCCGAATCGCGCTGGAAGCGCACGCGGAACTCTTCGATCGAGCCTATGACAACGCTGAACAACGCTCGCTCGCGGAGCAGCGACTCAAGAGCTTCTGGGGCGAAATGCCCACGTTCATGCGGCTGGAATTGATGTTCACGCTCATCGAGTCGGCTCTGGACCACGACGATGAGGCGACGGCGCTGAAGTTGACCGACGAGGCGACCGCGATGAAGGTCGCTGCCACTTGGCAGCCTGAACAGGGCATCGCGTATGCGGGCCGACTTGCGGGTCTGCGCTTCCGCGCGGGGGACGCAGTCGGCGCGAACACAGAGGCCGCCGGCGCGCTGGCTCAATTCGACGCCAATCGCGAATCGATCTTCAACTACAAGCGGGGCGGGGTGCTGCGACCGATCGCGGAGGCGTATCAGCAGATCGGCGACGTCGCGATGGCGAGCGAGTTGTACGCGCGCGCGGTCGAAGACGGCGCGGAGAATCCCAATGCCCGCGCCCGCGCGCTCGACCTCGCCGACACCTGCTGTTCGATGGCGATCAACAAGTTTGCGCCCGACGAGCGGCTGATCGCGCGGCTGCGCGAGATCGAGGAGGCCCTGAAACACCCGTGGTAAGCGCCTTATTCCGGTGGGTGGCGCTGGCCGCGGCGCTGTGCCTGAGCTCTGTGGCCTCTGCGCGGCAAGAGGCGGCCGGCTCCATTCGGGGCATCGTCTTCGATGAAGACTTCGATGTGCCGTTGGCGCTGGCGAACGTCCAGATCGTCGAGACCGGCCAGGGCGTGACCGCGTCGGAGGACGGCCACTATATCTTCGCACAGGTGCCGCCCGGCGTGTACACGCTCGTCTTCTCCAAGCCCGGTTACACGCGCCAAGTTATCGCAAACGTCGTCGTTACCGCTGGCCAGTTGACGGACGTGAACGCTTCGCTGGCCGGCGAATTCGAGGAGATGGAGGAATTCATCGTTCAGGATTTGCAGCTCGGCGGCGGGACGGAAGCGCTGCTACTGCGCCTTCGAATGGACAGCGCCGCGCAAATCGACTCGATCGGATCGGAGCTGATGAGCCGCGCCGGCGCCAGCGACGCGGCGGCCGCTCTGCGGCTCGTTTCCGGCGCGACCGTTCAGGACGGCAAGTACGCTGTCGTTCGAGGCCTGCCCGATCGATACGTCAACTCGCAGTTGAACGGAATCCGCCTTCCAACCGCGGACGAAGACAAGCGCGCTGTGCAGCTCGATCAGTTTCCCGCGGCGATCATCGAGAGCATTCAGGTCTCCAAGACATTCACGCCCGATCAGCAGGGTGACGCTTCGGGCGGGGCCGTCAACGTCATGCTCAAGGGCATTCCTGACGAGACGATCTTCGAGATCAAGGGTCAATACAGCTACAACACGCAAGTCTCCAAACGAGACGATTTCCTGACGTACAAGGGCGGCGGGGTGGACTATTGGGCGCGCGACGACGGCGGCCGCGACATTCCGGCCGACCCCAACGACGTCGATGCCGTCGGCGTGTCGCGCGGCGATTCGCCCGTCGATTACAAGTGGTCGATCAGCGGCGGCGGCAAGCACGTGTTCGACACCGGCCTGATCATCGGCGGGTTTCTCAGCCTCTTCCACGAGAACGACAGTTCGTTCTATGACGACGGAATCGACGACTCGCTTTGGGTCGATGTCGTGGGCGAACAGTTGTCGCCACAGTATCAGCAGGGTTCGCCGACACAGGGCGATTTCAACACCGCGCTGTTCGACGTCACGCAGGGCAGTCGATACGTGCAGTGGGGCGCGCTCGGCACGTTCGGCCTGGAAACGGAAAACCATTCAGTGACGGCGACGTACCTCTACACCCGCGACGCCGAGGACACCGCGACGCTGGCCGAAGACACCCGTGGCAAGGAGTATTACTTCCCCGGGCACGACCCCGACGATCC
>CAZLDF010000409.1:0-2798 GCA_964558095.1 uncultured Isosphaeraceae bacterium
TGGCGACTCAAAAACGCGGGGATTCCGATCTGGCGTTGATCAAAAAGCCCTCAAATGCGCAAATCATCAATGAACGTCGATATGTAACCCCACTGGCGACCCCGAAAACGAGGTTGTCGTCACGAGACCTCGTTTAGAGAGCGCCGCAACGCGCAAATGATCAAAGTTCATCGATATGAAGAAGCGAAGCGATGGGGAACAGAGCCGACGCCGGGCGTTCGTGGCGGGCTCCGTCGGCTTCGTTCAGAACTCAAGCCTGAGGTTCAGCGAGGCAAAGGGCTGGGGCTCGTCGGTCTTGCCGCTGCGGATCGGCACGCGCTCCTTGTCGAACAGGTCGATCTCGACGTCGAACATCACGCCGCCCTGAAGATCGAAGCGCAGGTTGTCGTTCATCTTCCAGGAGATGCGGCCCCACAGCGGGAGCGTGTCCTCGCGGCCGACGCCGCCCGGCGCGATCCCGTTGCCGTCGAGCACGAACTGCTTGTATTGCGTCGCCACGCCGATCCCGCCCTGCCAGTGTTCATCGAAGTCGTAGGTCAGTTCGACGCCGGTGAAGTTCTGGGCGTTGTAGGTCTTTAGGTAGAAGCCCCCTCCGATGTTCCAATCGACGACGATGATCGGGAACACGCGATTGCTTTCGCGGATGTCCTCGGTCAACCCGACGCCGAGCCCGACCGTCAGGTCTTCGTTGAAGCGGTACGCGGCGCCGACGTATCCGCCGATGGTGAACGAGCGGCGGAAGTCGGCGTCCCATTCCTTGCTGGTGCGCAGCACGGGCCCGCCGAAGGCGATCCATTCGTTGGTGAGGTCGTAAGAAAAGTTGAGGGTGAAGTCGAAGGTGTGGACGTCGCCCCAGGGACTGATGGATCCCCAGCCGGTCGGGCCGCCGGAGCCGCCGAAGTCATAGCTTTCATAGGTATAGATCAGCCGCGCCCACGTGCTGAGTTCGCGGTTGATCTGCGTGCCGGCCTTGAGGCTGAGGATGCCGCCGGCGCTGCCCAGGCGGCTGTTCTCGCCCTCGAGGTCCACCTTCTGGCGATAGAACGCTGCGGCGTTGGCCTCGAAGCGCCACTGCCAGTAGGGATCGACCGGCGGTGCGTCATCTTGCGGTCCCGACGACGGTGTGAGCGTCTGTTCGGCGAACTCCTGCGCCGCCTGCGCCGCGACGGGCTCGCCGATGCCGCAGAGCGCCACGATCGCCGCCGCCACCATCGCTATTGACCAGCTCTTCATCGATTGATTGTGTGCCATGCCGCCGCCTTCTCCGTTTCACCGTGCGCACGCCAGCCGCAGGCGTGTGCGACCGTCAGGCTGCAAGAATTGCGCTCGACCGCGCCATGCGACAGCCTGCACCACTATCGGCCGATCGTGCGCCGCACGTCAAATACGCAGCCGCCAGAGATACGCCAGCCATTCGATCACCGCGACGGCCAGCGCGGCCGAAACCAGCCAGGGCCAGATGTCGCGCAGGCCGCCCGACCCCACCGCGCCCGCTTCGGCAAGCTGCGCACCGATGGGCAATCGATCGCGCGGGCGGATGTCGGTCTCGCCGTCGTCGAGCAGGCTCACCGCGAGGTCAGCGTCGGCGGCGACGGCGCCCTCGATCGCATACAAGCCCACCCGCGGCAGGCCCGGCACCGTGACGCGCTCGTCGCCTCGAACCGGCACGGTTCGCGTGACCGCCCCGCGAATGACCAGCTCCGCCGCGCCCCCGGCCGTCCGAACATCCGTCGCCTGCCCCGGCTGCACGACGCGGCTCATCTGGCCCGTCGCGGCCAGCAGCAGGTAATCCAGCACGTTCTGCACGAAGACCGTCAGGCTTACGTGCGTCGGCCAGTTGCTCTGCGCTAGCGCGAACCCCACGACGACGTGCCGAGCGCTGCGGCTGTGCATGAGCGCGATCACGTCGCCCTGCGGCCCGGTCGCCAGCGCCTGCGCCCCCGCCGGCAGCTCCATCGCGCCGAAGCCCGCATAGACCAGCGAATCGAGCGAGACGTACCGCATGATCGGGTGCTGGCGGTTCCACGACATGATGCGCTTGCCGCCGTGTTCTCGCTGCGGCGCGATCCGCACCCCAGCCGGCGCGCCGCCCACGGTCAGCGAAGCGGCGCTGGGAAGCGAGTGGCCGCTGATGCGATCGAACACGATCAAATCGAATTGCGATGCGTCGAAACTCGCGTCCTCATACGCCTGCCGCGTGATCGGCCGAAGCTCGCCCGGCTGCGTCACTTCGAGCACATCGCGCAGAAACGGATCGGGGGAAGCCGCGTCGTGGACGATCGCGATGCGCGGGCGGCTGGGCTGGGGCAACACGACCGCCGCGGCGTTGTCGGCCGTCAGTTGATCGTCGATGTTGTGCGCGACAGTGATGATCGCCCCGCCCGGCAGGTCGAGTTCGAAGGTGTGGTTCGCCTCGCCAAGGCCGCTCTCGCCCGCGGGCGGAACGCGCATCGATCGCACAAAGCCGACAACGTCGTCGATGCGAATGGTCAGCACGATGTTCGCGGGTTCGGCGCCGGCGTTGGCGACGCGCACGAAGAGCAGCACGCGCGTCGGGTCGTCATAGGCCCGCCGGGCACTGCACGAAACGATGCCGACGTTGCTGATCGCGCTCGATTCGCCTTCGCGCGGCTGGGGCACGCTTATGAAGCGAAACGAGCCGGCGCGCAGGCGAAAGCCGCCGGCGTCCCGCGGCTGCCCCACCCCCCCGTCGCTGATGAGCGTGACGCCCGGCCGGTCGATCGCGCCTTCGCCGCCGGCTTCGCTCTCCTCGCCGCGCTGCGCGAACGCGCCCGCAA
>CAZLDF010000410.1:0-11524 GCA_964558095.1 uncultured Isosphaeraceae bacterium
GGGAGGTCTTCAAGACGCGCTCTGAAGCTACGCGACGAGAACTGTATTTCAAGTCAGGACATGGGCGGGCGGAACTGGGGCGACTCATCGAGCCGGCATCGCTTCAGTAGAGCGGTCGCCGCGGCGACAGGCCGCAGGTTCGAATCCTGTCACCCCGACTTTTCGCGAGATCGAGCCCTTCGGCGAGCACGTCGAAGGGCTTTCTCATTGTGGCACAAAGACTTGCGCCATCGAGCCGGCAGTTCAAACAGACGATTTCGAGGATTCGCCGCTTGGTCGCATAATCCGCCGTAAGCCACGCGGTGCCAAGGGTTTGCGAGAGTTCAAACGCTTTCGACGCGAGTTCCGCCGTTTCGTCGTGCGAGCGATCAAGCACGTCAAGCTGCAACTTGATCGAGGCGAGGCGGTCGCGCAGCTCAGTGTGCTTGCCCGCGAACGTTTCCTGATCGATGTCTTCGCCCAGCCGCATATTGAGCAGCCTGTCCTGCTGCGCCACGAGCAGCGCCGCCTGGCGCTGCAGTTCCGCCCGCTGGGCGCGGGCGTCGCGTTGCGAATCTCGCGTCTGCGACGCGAGCACCGTGCGGAACCACTCGCGCACCGACTCGTCCTGAATCCGCATCTTGTCGAAGATCGCCAGCACCTGCCGATGGACCTCGGCTTCGGTGACCCGCACCCTCGGATGGCCCGGCGCCGTGTAGCCGCTGCAGCGGTAGTACACGTAGCGCTTCGAGCCCGACTTACATCGCTTGGTGATTTGCTCTCCCGTCACCGCCCGGCCGCAGTGGGCGCAGGTCATGAATTCGCCGGCGAAAGTCATCTCGTGGGCGTGATAGACGTGCCCGCCGAGAAGCGCCTGAGCGCGGTCCCACGTCCCGCGATCGACCAGCGGCTCGTGGTTGCCGGGATACCACTGACCCTTGAACGGGACCTCGCCGAGGTACGAGCGATCCATGAGAATCGCATAGAGCTTGCTGCGCGTGAACTTCACGCAGTTCGGCCGGTACGTCACGCCTTCGGCGGCGAGCTTCGCACGCAGCGCATCGACCGTCAGCGGCTCGTAGGCGTAGAGCTGGAAGATGCGCCGCACCTTCGCCGCCGCGGCCCGATCGACCTCGGTAACGCACCGCCCGTCCTTGCGGACGTTGCGATAGCCATACGGCGCCTTGCCGACGAACCAGCCTTCCTGAACGCGGCGCGCCAGGCCCTCGCGGACGTCAAGCGACTGCTGCTCGGTGTAGAAGCTCGCCATGTTGGCGAGCGTCCGACGCATCATCCGTCCGGCCGGGTTGTTCTCCGTCGGCTGCGACACGGAGATGAAGGGCAGGTCGTACTCGCTCTCCAGCCGCTCCAGTTCGACGTAGTCGAAGAGGTTGCGCGCGGCGCGATCGACCTTGTAGAAGAGGAGGCCGTCCAGTTCGCAGGCGTGCCTCTTCGCGAAGGCGACGAGCTCGCGGAACGCCTTGCGCTCTTCGCCCTTGCTCGCCGTCTCGGCGATGCGGACGAGACGCACGATCTCGCCGCCCGCCTGCGCCGCGTAGCGCCTGAGCGCGTCTTCCTGCACCGCCAGCGAGAATCCCTCGCGTTCCTGTTCACGCGACGACACACGAGCCAGAGCCACGAACCGCTTCGTCACGATTCACCTCCGTGATAGCACCTCGAGCAGGCGGCCGACACCGAGGAGAATTGTAACTGCGTCTTGCTCGGAGAGTTCCTCCTTGTAGTAAGGTTGCCAGGTTTTCCGCGTTTGTCTCACAAGTTCCGGCGTAATCCACGCGGGAAGCGTTGTGGGCATCCTGTGGGCAGCGCTTGGGCGCCCCTCCGCGCGGCTGGCGCCGACCGTCGGCTTCACCGTTCGCTCGCTCATGCGATTCCCGCGCACCTGGCCCGCTCACTCCCTCTGCATGTCCTTCGAGCTCGGCTCCCTGTTTTCCCGCGCGCTTGCCTCGCGCAGGCGCTCGCCCAGGATCGAGCCGCGCTCCTCATCGGGATCGCGCGCCTCGGCGCGCCGCGACTCGGCGACCTCGCCGGGCGTGCGCGTGCCGTAGAGCCCGTACTCCTGCTGCTGCGCGACGTTGGACTCTGGATAGACCGCCGCGCGCAGTTCGCGCAAGCCCTGGCGGAACATCGCCGAGGCGTGTCCGGCGCCGATCTTCTGCGATTGCTCGTCTCTTGATGACATATTGCGTTCCTTTCCGTGAAGAGGGGGTGGGGATGGGGGGCGGGGATCAGAAGCGATCGCCGCGCAGGTCGCGGAACCGTTCCGTTACCTGCTGCTGATCGATGAATGCATCGTTCATTTGCTGTGCGCGCATCCGCGCTTCCTCGCGGCTCGCCGTCACCGTCGCTCCCAGCCCGAAGCTCGCGCACAAGAGGTACGCGCCCAGCGGCTCGTTGTTCGGGAAGGCGATCATCGACGCCGCGAGCACAAGCGCCGGCTCGACGTGCTGCTTGATGGTCATTTCGGACCAGCGGGGAAAGCACCAGGCGAGCCACGGCTGGCCGTTATAGCGCGAGTGCAAGCCCTGCCACTTGCGGCCCCGAAAGACGATGCCCGTGCGCGCGAGCACGCACATTCCAACGTACAGCCACAGGAAGACGAGCAGGGGCTTCGCATTATGCTCCGCCCAGCCGGCGATGAAGAGAAGGATCAGCGGGATGACCGCCGCGCTCTGAAGTCCGAAGTAGCGCGCGCCGAATCGCCGGTGCAGGAACACCTCGACCGACGCCGCGAGCGTCCGGCAGGCGAAGGCGAACACCCAGCCGAAGATCGTCCACGAGTTTTGACGCTGCTCAGTTCCGTTGTTGCTCATTTCTCACCTCGCGCTCTGGGCGCGCACCGTCTGCGCCGACGACGACGGCCGCCTTTGATCCGCATCAACCTTCAATCACCCGCACTTCTGCCGGAACGTGACCGGCAGCCAGTTTCGTCCCGACGCAGTGAATACCCTTCCGTTCTGAAACACGATTGCATCTACGCACCAGCCATTGGCCGGACCACCGGTCCGCAAAGTCGAAAATGTTGATGGTTGGACCTCGAACTCATACACTTCACTGAACCCCGCGGTGGAAGTGCCGCCCGTCATTGCGAGCGGCGCCCCCATGCCAAGCATGTCGTCGGCGGCGTAGCTGTTGTTCCCGTTCGCCATGAACTGCCGCGTTCGTCCAATGAGCGTTGAGGCCCACTGATTCGTCTGTGGGTCACTGTTGCTGTGAAAGACCTTCAGATTGCAGTTCGCGAAGATCGCGTCCGCTTCCGCGCGACCTTTGTCGCCACCGCCCAGCGCTGCATAAACGCCCGGCACGTTCTGCGTCAGCAGAATCGTGCCCGCTCGCGCTGAGCGACAGGTCGCTAGGAATTGTGCGTCGTGCGACGTGACGAACGTCTGAAATTCGTCACACCACAGAAACACGGGGCGCGCGCTTCGCGTCACGTCTCGGCTTTCAATGCTGCGCTGCCAGCAGTATTTCGTGATTACGTTCGCGAGCACGCCCGTCTCACGAAATGTCTTTGTCGGCAATCCAACCACGATGATGGCGCCATCCTCGCAGTCTCTCGGAGTCAACGTCGTATCGCTGCCGAAAAGCTCACGCAGGACGCTTCGTTGCATGACATCGATCTGGGACGTGAAGCACGAGATGATGACCGATCGTGTCTTTTGCGACAGATTGGGAAGCTCGAGAAGTATGTAGTCGGCTACCAGCGCGAAGTCCTGCGCCTGTGTCTGCGACTTGCTCCGCTTGTCCGCCTCCTGAAGGAGCCTGAAGCAGTAGGACGAATCCCGAAACTGCTGCGAGCGCACATCGTCCATCGTCTGCGGCGCAGAAATGACGGCCCTGTAAAGCAAATCAATCGAAACGGTGTCCGTCGCCAGGATTGACAATTCGACGAAGTTCCGAACAAGCTGCTTCGTGGCTCGTCGCCAATAGGCTTCCTCATCCCGTGAACCGCTGGTTCCGCCGTTGCGGTCGCTCAATTCCAGAATCGTCTCAAACAGCCCAACTACGTTCTCACTCAGCCCCAGACCGCACGCCGACCGCGCTAGTTCATACGAAACGGGATTGAAGCGCCACGGACCGCCAGGCCGTATCACGCGAAGGTCTTCCGTGCGAGTTGACTCGGCACAGTATCGCTCCCAAAGCGAAACCTCTTCGTCCTTCGCACAGAGTACAAGTCCGCCGGCGCCCGTGTTTTGCAACAATGCGAGCGCGATGGCTCTGCCGCTACCACTGGACTTCCCGGCACCGGTTGCGCCGAAAATGAGAACATTTTCCATGAGAGATCCCAGTGTGTACCCATCGACACGCGACAACTGGAGCACGGGCTTTGACAGGGTCCACCCGTCGCCGCTAGCGCATGTTCGCCTTGAACGGAGCAGTGACCTCAGCATGGCGAGCTGCCCTTCGCGCTCTTGCCCTGGTCGCGCAGCATCTTGATGAACGTCGCGAGCTCGAGCCCCTGCGAGCGCGCTTTCCGGGCCTTGACGAGCAGCTGCTCGATCCACTCGACGAGCGTTTCGATCGAGAGGCCGCGCCCGCTCACCGTGATCGAGCGCCCATCCCCGAGTATCGCCGTCACGCGCGACGCCGCTGCGGCCGTACCATTTCCCTGACTACGCTGAATTCGCCGCATCTTGCGGCTGAGCGCTTCGCGCGTCAGTCGTCCGTTCGCTGCTTCCGCCGCCAGCGCTTCGCGCTCGGCGGCATCGCCGACGCGCGCCAGCGCGTAGGCCGTGCTCATGGCGAGCCTGCCCGATGCCACGTCTCTCTGCACTTCCTCGGGCAGTTCAAGCAGAGCCAGGAGTTTCGAGACACTGGCGGGTGACACGCCGAGTCTCACGGCAACGGTCGAGGCGGGCCATTGCGTTGCCCGCATCAATTGATCGATGGCGCGGCCGCGCTCGATCGGATTGAGCTGTACCCGCTGCGCATCGAGCACGAGCTGCCGGTAAGTCACCTCAGACTCTGACAGCTCGCTTTCGATCATGATCACGGGAATCGTCGCGAGTCCGGCCCTCTTCGCCGCGAACACGCGCCGATGGCCGTCGAGCACGATGAGTGCATCGCCTTCGCGCCGGGCCAGGATCGGTTGCAGTACGCCGCCGGCCTCCTTGATGCTCTGCGCCAGCCCGGCGAGGTCTTCAGCGCTTAGGCCTGATGATTCCCGCACCTGCGTGCCGCAGGTGATCCTTTCGATTGCAATCTCTTGAACGATGCGTTCACTCACGGCTCACTCCTTCTCTCGTACACGCAGCTCATCCATCTCGATCTCTTCGAGCAGCGCCCGTTTCTTCCGTTCGCCGAGCGCGCCGCGCGCCGCCGCGATTGCCCCCAGGACGTAGCCGATGTCGTCGGCCCATCCCAGCACCGGCACCACGTCGGGCAACACGTCAACCGGGCTGGGCAGCAACAGCAGCAGCCCGGCGCACAGCGCCCACTTGCCGATCTCGAGCCCGACCGAGCGCAGCCGACTCTGCGGCAACGCCAGCAGCACCAGCATCGCCAGAAAGAACACCGTCCCGCAGATCATGAACACCTTGAGAAAGCTGAAGAAGTCTGACATCGTTACACCTTTCACAATCAACGTGACTCCATCGCATCCGTTGGCAGATCCCGCAACTCGATGCGATTCAAACCTGTACAGGCGGGGTCTGACGCTGCGCGAGGGAATGGGTCGACACGGATCGGCAGTGTCTCGACGCCTTGCCGATGAGCACATCCGTCGTCCATTAGAGAGAAGAGTTCAGGATTCGGTATCCATGCGGACATGTGTTCTGAACCACTCGCAAACTCTTTCATGACAGAGCCCTATCTGCAGCTGTGTGGAGTCTCAGCACAGGTTCTCTAGACACGTTGTCACGAGATCACCTGCTCTGATGATCTGTACGGCGAAGAGATGCTCCGTCAATGCGCTACTCTGCAAATGGGAGAAGTGGGGAATCGAACATGCCGCAATTGCAAAACTCGGCGCCTCCCTCCTGCGTAGCTAGTTACGGGAAGTACTTCACGCAGGGAGATTCGCCGTGGCGCAGCAATTTCGAGCGTTTCGGGCTGACTTTCGTCAACACATGGACCTGCAAGGCGCGTGGCCGAAAGAGTTTGCTTTCCAAACGTGGTTGCGAATCAATCTCAATCAAGGATTGCGAAGCGGCCATTACTCGCAACTGAGAGCTGGTCACTCCGGACGCGCGCGGCACATGGCCGGCTTCGTCAGATTCCTCCGATGTTGCCCTCCGGAATCGCGAGAATACCGAGCACTCGATCAGTACCTGGCGAAGAAGAGCTTACATCTCGCGGAGTCGCCAACTGATCAGAAAGTCGTTGAATGCGTGAGCAAGCAGGTCGAACGCACCTTTGCAGACGCTTTCATGGAGGGAGTGCGATTCTTGTTGCGCTTGTTCACAAGAATTCGTCACCCAACGCGTCAAGTGCGGCCATGCTTCACAGAAGCAGAAGTCACGAACGCGATCCGCTGGATGTTCTTGGAGCTGGCCCATCAGATCAGCCGGGGCGACCTCTCGGCGATCGACGCTATCGCCCTTGCCGAACGCACGATTGGCACAACCCTTGAGGACTATCAGCAGCGCGCCATCGATTGGTGGCGATTCCAGCCTTGGATCGTCGTGTTGGCTCTTGATGCTGGCAAACCAACCGGGATGGCAATCACGCTCCCACTGCAGTCTGTTGCATTCGAGAAGATTCGATCGGGCGCGCGAATGGGCTATCACTGCATGACAAGCGAGATGGCCCTCCATAGCGCCACTTTGTTCTGCGAGGGAGTGGCTGTGAAACGGCTCGACCATGAGGTCCGCGCAAGAAAAGGATACGGCCCCGTCGTCGTCGCTGTCACCTGCCAACAGGCACACTTGAGCGACGTACCGGGTTTGGCAACGAAACAGCCAATGCGCATCTTGACCTTCGCCCCCACACCTACTCAACACCGCCGAATCAAACGGTTCGGCTACAAGCCAACGGGCACGTCCTTGAACGGTACAGCCATTCCGCTCTTCGAGCGCCGCCTCTGGCTGAAAGGCCGCGGTCGCAAGGACGCGGCTACTGCGGGAGTCTGGCGAGTGTTGCAAGGTGCGATAAGGAAATCGTCCCGTGCGGGCCGTTACACCCCCAAGCCTCAGATCTCTGGAGATGAATCCCCGGGATGACGGCGGATCATGCTGCGAGTTCTCCGAACACTGCGGCATCCGCCTACTTTTGCCAAAGCTTCGGTGAGCGACTCCAATTCCGCTCCAGCAGCTATGTCAAGCGCGGTATACCCCATCGTGTCGACGGCGTTGATATCAGCACCACCCGCGATGAGAGCTTCAAGCACCCGTACGCCGTTTTCCGAGGCCCCGATGTAATGGACTGGCCTTCGACCATTGGCATCCGGCGCGTTCGGATTCGCTCCATTCTCAATCAGCAGTGAAACATGCTCGTCGGAGCCTAGCATCGTTGCGAGATGCAGCGCTGTTACCGACCCCACCTTCGCGTTTGGATTAGCGCCGCGGGCGAGTGCGTCTTTCAGTAGAACCGCATCATCCCGCACAATGGCGGTTGCCAAGTCCATCTCCGCCTCCGAAGTCATATCCCCTCACAAGCTCTGACGACGTCATCTTCGTTCGTTGTTGGTCTATCAGCAAATCCTGAGTTTGTCACCAGTCAACAACGGAGATTCAACTAGTTCATCGCTGCTTGAATCCGGATTCAGTGGCACCCAGTCCCGTAAGCAACGGAACAGTCACGAGAATCGACGGAAAGGCTTGGCGCGGGTAAGTCGAAGCCTCGCTCAGAGTCCACCGAAACTTGGATACACGCGGTAGAAAGTGCGCCATACTGCTTTCAAATGAGACGATGACGACACCCAACCCGATGTACCTGGCCAACTCGGCGCAGCAGATGGCGCGCTTCGCGCCGCGCGACGACGCCGTCGTCTTCCACAAGGTCGCGATGGTTTGCATGGGCGTCATGGCCGCCGCGGCCGTGATGCAGGTGATGCAGCCCTTGCTGCGGGAGCTCAAGCACAGGGATGACCACGGTCACGGCAACGGCAGGGGCCGGTGAACCGCCCGCCAGCGACAGCGGGCCGTCACCACTCGATCGCTTCAACCACGGTTTCATTGGGGCGAGGCAGCATGAGCGCCGGCTCGCCCGCTTCCTGGATGAACGACACGCGATGACGCGTGATGCCCTCGAACAGCTTGATCGACGGACGGATTTCGGCATTGAGATTGCGGCCCCTGATCCGAATCGTCCGCCCCGCGCCCAGGTGCAGCGTGATCCCCTCCGACGGATCGAACTCCGCACGCTCCAGCCAGCCGTAGCCGACCGCAAGGATGTTGCCGTCCTTCTTGCGAAGTTCGAGCATGATCGCGCGGTCTCGCATCCCGCGCAGCCAGCCGAACGAGACCAGGTCATCGAGCGCCTCGGCATCGGCAAGCCGATCGCCCTCCGCGTCCTGCCTGGGATTTCTGCCCGTGTACCTGTCGAGGAAGTCACTCACGCGCCGGTCCCTCCCGCTCCTGCCTGAATGCCTCCAGCGCGGCCGCGGGGACAAGCTCCCTGCGGCCCGGAGCCGGCGCTGCTCGCTCGCGCCCGATGCCGAGCACAAGCTCCGTCGCGCTCAGTCGCTCGTCCGAGCGCGCCACGGCCTCAAGCAGCGCCGCCTTGTCGTCCGTGTACACCGTCGCGCGTTCGCGACCGCGCGACACCGAGACGTAGAACTGCTCGCGCGACGATGCCGGAAATGACTCCGATGATTGCCCGATCAGCACGCGATCGACGGTCTTGGCTTGGCTTGCATGACTGGTCACGACGTACCCGTGCGCCAGGTGCCCGAAATCTCTGGCGACGACCCAGCCGTTGGCGAGCACGATGTCGCCACGCCGGTCAAAACCTGTCACGGTGAAAGTCCCACCGTTATTGAGGCGATGCGCCCCGTCGGCGGTCATCCCGTTCCGCGTGATCCGCAGAACCTCTCCCGGCGCAATCGGCAGCACGCTCGGCTTATACACCTGGAACCGCTTCGATTCGCTCACCGGCGCGGCGGCGCCTTCCAGCCTGACACGCTGCCCACGTTGATAGCCCTTGGCGTTCTGGTGGAACACCAGCACGTCGCCTGCCTCGTAATTCACTCGGTCCGCGCGCTCGGCCTCGGTGAGATTGGCGTTCTCGAGTATCTCGAAGCGCCGCTCGCCGCCACGCAGCTTCCCGGAGCGTTTCAGCTGCTCGCGGATTTCATCGCTGATCCATTCGCCCTCGAGATGCGTCGGCGAGACGACGATCGCCGACTTCCCCTGAGCGAGCGTCGCGACGTAGTCCTCGGCAAGAACCTTGTAGCGCTCCGTCTCCGCCACCTCCCGTATCCAGCCGAGCCGGTCGAGCTCGCGAAATCCTCTCTCCGTCCGGCCTTCGCTCATCGCCGACACGGCCTCCTTGTATTCGCCCCTCTGACGCTGAATGGCCCGAATCTCAGCCGGCACGACGCCCGCTTCGGTTTCGAGGAGGCGAAGCGCCGACCCCCGTTCGACGGAACCATGCTGGCGGCTATCGCCCGAAAGGATCACCCGCGCATCGAGTTTCGACGCCAGGTCGAACACCTGTCCCATCGCCCGCGTGCCCAGGAGACCCGCCTCGTCGATCCAAATGACACCGCCGCGCACTTCCAATTGCAATTGCTCATCCTTCAGAAGCCGCGCAACCGTGTCCGCATTCGCGAATCCCTCCTGCCGCAGCACGCCGCGGCTGGCGTCGGCCGAGGGCGCAAAGGTGAACACGCGTGTTCCGCTGGCTTCGATCGCTTCGGCGGCCTCGCGCATCATCGCCGTCTTGCCGACCCCGGCCGCGCCGCGCACAACGATGACGCGGTCGCGCGACGAGAGCACGTGCATCACCGCCCGCCGCTGGCCATCATTGAGCCACTCCCGCTCGAACTGATGCTCCGCCTTGCCCAGCCGGGCGCACGTGCCGCGGCCGTCGCGCGCAAACTCGATCATCCGCCGCTCCTCGTCGAGCACCGCCCTCGTCGTGACCATTCGCTGGCCGTGGCGTTCGCCGACGATGAGCCCTTGCCGATCGACGATCCGCGTTACGGTTTCTGGCGACGCCGCGCCGGCCGATCGTTTCATGGCGTGCGCGAGCAGCCGCCGTTCCGGCACGACCGAGCTGCGCTCGAAACAATGCCCCTCGGCGCGCTCGACGGCTTCCCGCGCGATCCGCTCATCCTCCGGCTTGGCGCTCCTGCCGATCCCGCTCGCCACGTTCGTGATCGCCGCCTGCCCGTCCTGCCCAAGCTGCGATCGCCAGGCCTGCCTCAGCTCATCGAGCGACAATTCCTTCTGTTTGCGGCTGCGCGTCTTCGCACCAAGTTCGGCTTTCTCGTGCGGATCAGTGATGCCCCGTTCCTTGGCCAGCCGCTCGATCTGCGCCGTCCGTCGCGAGAACGCATCAAGCGTCGGCTTCTCGATGCCGGCGATCTCCCAGCCCTTCTTCGTCCGCTCAACGTCGAGTCCCAGTTCTGCCATCCGCCGCGCCAGCCGCGAGTGGAACACCGCCTCGAAGTAGGGCGCATCGCGCTTGAGCCCCGCGAACTGTCCCGCCTTCCACCGCGATTCCTGCTCGTCCCACGTCGTGTTGAACGCGAAGCAGTGCGCATGCAGGTGCGGATCGGGCACGCCATCGACCGGCCGCGACGTGAAGTGGATGAACTCGCCCCACACCATGTTGCCGGTCGTCCGGTCTTCGTTCCGGCCGCCCTTGCGGACGCGCGTCTGCATCTCAGCTTCCATGTCCCGCATCGTCTGCCGCACGCAGTCGCGAAACGCCTCCAGTATCCGCTCGTCTTGCGTCAAGCCGTAGAGCACCGACACGCTCTTGGGCACGTGGAAGTTGAAGTCGTAGCCGACGCGCCGATGCGCGTTCTGCCGCTGCGTCAGCACGCGGCCGGTCGCCGGGTTGCGGTTGTCGCACAGCGCATCCCACTGCCCCTTGCGCACCTCTCCGCTGAGCCCCAATCGTGCCGCCGCCTCGCCGTGCCACGTCCCGACGAGTTCCTGGCCCTCGCTGTAATAGTCCGCCGTCGTGTAGTAGCTCTTCGCGCCGGCGACGCTCGCGTTCTGGATGATGCGCAGCATCGCGCCTGATTACGCTCGAATCGTCTTCATGTTCCTTGAGTTTATTCCACTGCGCGCAAGATGTATCCAATTCCGCGCTGCGCCCCCCCGTGTCTGCGGCGAACGTCCTTCTCGTCCGAGGCCGAACCTATCGCCCGGATCGGCACGCAGGATCATCGGACTCGCCCCACGCCGCCTGTCCCATGCTTGATGCGGGCTTACCTGTGCCCTTATCGCTCCCTGTTCGCACACATGGCTCGGCCGTCGGCATTGAAGCCTCCCGTTGTCTCGTGATTCGCCGCCACGTCTTGCTTCCTTTCTCGTTGAAGCGCCGCGCCCCCTTGCGCCCTTTGTGACGGTCACGCTGAAGCCGCCGCCGGGCAAGTCAAGCAGAAAACCGGTGCCTCCCAAATCTTCGCTGC
>CAZLDF010000411.1:0-4110 GCA_964558095.1 uncultured Isosphaeraceae bacterium
CTCGTTGAGCGGCTTGGGATACGTCGCGCGAACGTCATACGCCTTGAAAACTTTGCCGAGCATGTGCGAATCATAATGAAACGGCGCATGCGCCGCTCCCCCCGCTCGCGGCTTAGAAACTATCTCAGAACTCCCTCTCCCCTTGGGAGAGGGCTGGGGTGAGGGCCGTCCGCTTCAGTTCAGTTTCTGGTCGATACGATCGAGCTTTGCATTCGCTGCTTTGAGATACTCTCTGAGCGCGCACCAGGAATCGAGACCCTTGGATTCATCGCCCCGCCCCCGCTCGCGTCTTCGCCGATGTCGCACCCCCCCGGGCTCACAGCGTCCATCGCGATACGGGGACGGCGGCGCGTGGCATGTCGCAGACTCGCCGTGGAGAGCGTCCGCTGCTTGGCGGAGGTGAGCGGACCCGTGGCGAACGTGCAAACGCTTCAGGATTCGGTCCATGCGGCGCGGCATGGTCTGGCTCAACAATCGCGCGAGCAAAGGACGCCTGACCTCCGGCCTTCCCGCATCACTCTCGCCGACTGAACGCCGGCGAAGATTGGTTGACGGACGTGACATGGGAATGTGCAGCAGACCCGTCGCCGGTCGCCGAGCGAACGTCCAAACTACGACCTGTTGGAAATTCCCACGCGACTTGTGCCATCGCCACGGGTCCGCTCACCCCCCCAAGCAGCGGACCCATGCCACACGGCGCATGCACCTGCTCGCCCCTCCCGAAGCCGGGCCACCCGCCGATCTTGAATCACTTCGAGCCGCGGATGTAGAATGAAAACCCCCGCCGAAGCGGGGGTAACGAGAATTCACTGGTTCACACAATGTGCTGAGTTGGGGCCGTTCAGTTCGCGCTGGCGGCCTCAACCCACACTTGCGACGCCTTCAACGGACGGCTTCGGGGCCGGAGAGATGAGCCGGTCGGCTTGGCTCTTGGTCGCCGTGCTCAAATTCTCGAGTTCGTCGACCAGACTCGTCAGGCGTGCCGTCCAGTTTTGGACACTGTCCCGGTATTCTTCGAGCGTTCCGCCTTCGATGCCGATCTCGCGGATAACGCCTGCGAAAACCAAGGCACGCCCAAGCACACCATCGCTTCGCTCGATGACCTCGATGCTCTCCTCGTGCTCGCCGAGCAGGTCAGAGTAGCATCGGACCATCGCCTCGCAGGACTCAATCGCACGCTGGTAGCTCTCCAGCTCTCGCTGAGCCGCTTCTCGCAACGGTTCTGGAAGCGGATCCTCCGACGCCGTCAGTTCCTGCTCGCAGTTCTCAAGCAACTGCTTCAATCGAGATTTGAGCTGCGCGATTCGAGTCCGGGCGCCGGCCGAGACGCCATTGACGTCCTGCACTCCCTGCAAGACTATCTCTCGCGCCGCGATCATTTCCTTCGCCGTGCGCTCGAGCGCGGTCGCTGCATCGGCAAGTTCCGCCCAGCCCGACGAGTCCAGATCGCCGGGCAGTTCTTCGGCGAGGTCTTCGGCGAACTGCCGCAAACGCTGGGCGGTTGCCGACACCGCCTTGTCGGTTCTTGAGTCCAGCCCGCGAAGTCGATTCGCGGCTTCGGCGGCCGGATCGGGCTTGGCTTGCGCCGCCTGCAACGCCGCAGGCGGATTCGGTGCTCGAGCGCCGGGCTTTGGGGGTTTGCTGGGCGGATCGCCCGCCGCCGTCAGCGGAGCAGCCGCGAGGGCCGCGATCAGAACGAAGATCATCGAATATTTCATGACCGATTCCTTTCTTTGGCGTGGCCCGCGAACCACGCCCGTTTGGGGTCGCTTCGGCCGATCGCGGCGGCCGTGTTTCGGAATCCGCGTCTCCGGGGATCAGCCGGAAAGGCGGCTGGGCAGGCGGCGGAGCTGTTTCGCGACCTCGTCGCGAGCATGGCCGCGGCCACTGAGGATTGGATCGGGATAGCCTAGACTATCGCAGTCTTATCCTGACGATATCAGAATTGCAAAAATCTACCACACCGTCAGGGGAATGCAAGCCCAAAGGTCCGAAAATATGCTGACTGGCACCGCCCTATGATCGGTCTGGAGGCCCACATGCCCATTAGTTGGGTTTGTTCGGCGATTGACCTCAATATATTGGGCAACAGGCCTCCTGTAAGAAGCAGTAGCGATTCAAGAGATTCTGCTGTATACTATTTGCGTATGTGCCCGACAGGTCAGTCCACACAAGGTCTCGATGGACGCGCAGAGCGATTAGAGCGGTTGTCGAAGCACTTCCCCGGCGGACATACAGAGCTTGCAGGGCTCGTGGACATTCGACCACCGACGTATTGGAAATACAAGAGCGGCAAGATTCTGAGGCCGGCGCGCGACAAGATTATCTCGTTTGGTGTATTGGAGGCTGCCAAGACGGGGGGCGATCACCGGGTGTTGGCTGCCCAGTGGTTGCGCGCGTTTGGGCTCGCAGTCCCAAATCAGGCCGAGCTTATCAGCGAAGTCGAGTCAATTCGCGCCGAGCTCCTGCCCGCGAGCGCGATCAATCGAAATGAATCGCGAATCGTTTCGGAAGTTCAATCGCGTTGGGCGCGAACGCAAGAGTTCTTCGCTGGCGCGCCGTTCGAAGGCAGCGTTCGAGGCCTGATGAACGCGCTCGACCAGGGAGACGCTTGGTTTTACATGTCAGTTTCCGAACATCCCCTCGGCATCAGTGTCAAGCGAGGTGGCAAGTCGGCATCTGCCCGCGTCTGCATGGTGCACGCTGCCATTCGCGGCGCAAGCTTTTGTATCGTCCGCCCAGATGCGAAGTTCATCGAGCAGGCACAGAGATACCTTGGAACTGTCCCGGCAGTAGATTCGATCTTGCGAGAATTTGAATCCTTCAAGGACGCTGGAATCCCACCAATCGTGGAAGATTACAATACGGCTAACAGCGCTTCAATTGACATCCATGACGTGCAAACGCGGTTCACACTTGCCTGGTGTAGCCAGTTAGTCATGCCCATTCTTCCTCGCCATCGCTTTGGACTCATTCGCTCTCGACCGGATCCCAGCCCATTCCTGGCGGCCTTTGAATTGGTTCCCAGTTCAGCGGGCGAAATTGAGAAGGAGTATCCCCTTCACTTGCCGTTGGATGAGCATACTGCACAGACGCTCAATGAAATCATCGCCGAGACTCTGAAGACTCAAAGTCAGAGTACACCCGAAATCGCGGAACTCATCCGCGTCCTCAGTACATAGTCGCCGAGAATCGAAGGAGCCCCTCATGAGATTCAGAAGAGTTGGGAGCATCGGTGGCGTGCTCGTTGCGCTCTTGTTATTGATCTTTTCGTGCGACTCACAGGAGCACAAGAGCGAATCGTCGCATCCCGCGTCAATTGCCGAAATCTCTGTTCGCATCGGCCACATCGAAGCGCTTTCTATGTTGCCGCTATATGCCGCGATGGATGAAGGTCTCTTGACGAATGCTGGCTTCGAAGTCACGACGACCGAATTCCGCACGAGCGACCTGGCTTTCAAGGCTCTGGAGCAGGGCGAGGTGGACGTCGTCGCCGCGGGAATGTCGCAGGCGTTTGAATTGTCAGACACGCATCCCGGCACGTTGAATGTTGTGGGAGTGCTATACAGTTCGACGTGCCTCGTCGGCTCGACTGGACCCGACGCACCCAAAGAAATCAAAGACTTGACCGGCAAGATCGCGGTGTTTCCCGGCTCCGTTTTTCAAAGATACGCGCGCGAAGTGCTGGTGGCGGAGGGTCTTGCTGCGGAATCGCTAAAGATCGAACCGATGCCGCCGCCCCTGCAGATCGAGGCACTGCGCAAGCATGAAGTCCAGGCGCTCTTCACGCTCGAACCGACCGGTGCAATGGCAGTGCACGAGGGAGTCGGAACGTACTTGACACAAGAGGATCTGCTCGCGAAGCACTTCCTGAACTCGGCCAAGTTCCCCGGTGGATGCGTTGCGGTTTCAACGAAGTTCGCCGCTGAACATGCAGATGCGGAGAAACGGTTGATCGAATCATTCCGGCAGGCAATGAAGAAGATCGAGCAGCCCGCGTTCGACATGGGAGGTTATCTTCGCAAACACACGAAGATTCGAGCCGACATCGTGCCTTCGCTGCGTTACGAGGGGGCGGCATTCGGAGACCGCATCGATCGGGAAGCGCTG
>CAZLDF010000412.1:0-2922 GCA_964558095.1 uncultured Isosphaeraceae bacterium
GGGCACAGCCATTGCAGGGCAGGTTGAACGCGGTGACGATCGCGATGACGTCCGAGACCGTCACCATGCCGTCCCCCCCCTTGGGCGCGATGTCGGCCGGGCAGCCCGGCGGCGGCGGGGCCGCGGGCACGATGCGATAGACCTCGCCGTTGGTGGTGTTGACGTTCGCGCTGGTGCCGCGATCGCAGATGTAGAGTTCGCCGCTCGCGTCGCGGCCCATCGAGGTGATCCACTGGATGCTCAAGCCCCCCCCCGGCGCCAGCTCGCTGGTGCGCTCCGTCAGGTCGATGATCGACTGGGACTGATCGTCCCAGCGAGCGGACCAGATTCTGGCGGCGCAGAAGTCGGCGAAGAAGAACGTGCCGTCGAGGTCGGGGATGGCGCAGCCGCGATAGACTTCGCCGGCGATGATGCAGCAGCCGGTGGAATGCGAGTATTCGTGGACGGGGTCGGTGAGGACAAGGGGGGGGCAGGAGGCGTTGAATTCGAAGTTGTGATCGCCTTCGAGGCAGTCCCAGCCGAAGTTCTCGCCTCCGACGCCCCCGGCGGGGAGGACGTTGAGTTCTTCCCAGGAGCTTTGCCCGACGTCGCCGATCCAAAGGTCGCCCGTGAGCGAGTCGAACGCGCCGCGGAAGGGATTGCGCAGGCCGTATGCCCAGATTTCGTCATCGCCGGTGACGCCGACGAAGGGATTGTCGGGCGGGTTGCCGTAGGCCCCCCCCGCGCCGTTCGTGCCGTGCGGATCGATGCGCAGGATTTTTCCCATGAGATTGTTCGTGATGTCCTGTGCGTTCTCGGCGCCGTTGTCGTCATACAGCCCGTCGCCCATCGCGATATACAGCATGTCGTCGTGCGGCCCGAAGCCCAGCCAGTTCACATCGTGAATCGGCGAGGGATCGGGAATGCTGATCATGATCAGCTCGCTGTCCGCGTCGCCCGTCAGGTCGTCGGTCGCGGTGAAGCGGGCGACGTTGCTGCGATTGGGCGGCTCGTGGAAGTAGCAGACGTAGAAGTAGCCGTTGGTTTGATAATCGGGATCGAACGCCAGGCCGGTGGCGCCGGTGTCGCGGTGCGCGAAGTTGCTCACGCGATCGGAGATGTCCAAGAACGGCGAGGCAAGCAGCGTGTCGGTGGTGATGTCGAGCACGCGGATGACGCCGTCTTCCTGGAGGATGTACGCGTAATCGGGGACGCCCGGCGCGAAGGTGACGAAGAGCGGGCAGTTGAGCCCCGACGCGACGCGAACGGCAGTGAGCGGCGTGGCGCCGCCGCGGGGTGCTGCGCCGCGATTCGCCGCGAGCAGCGTCGGAGAATGGACCGCCGCGGACGCGATGATCGCAACAACTGCCGGCACGGGCATTCGCATGAACCGGCGAGCCGAATTCGCTGTGACAAATGCGACCGATTTCACCATGACTCCCCTTTTCATGACCGCGCCGGACTCGTGCCCGGCTTCAACGAATATAAGCGTGAATCGCGGGAATCAAAGCGAAAACAGCGGATCAGCTCGCGATGGTAAATTGGGCAAAGCAGCGGCGATGTTCGGCTCGATCGGAGGTTCGATCGTCCGCCTCAATCACGCCGAGAGTCGATCCGCGGGGCTTACCTGGTTCACCAGTCCTCGATGCAGTCTTCGCCGACGGAGTGGATGGCTTCGAGGACGTCGGCGATGCTCACGACGCCGTCTGAAATGCCGGTTGAGGCCAAGTCTTCGGAGCAACCATCCGGACAAAGCATGCCGAAGGCGCCGATGATGTGCGCCACGTCGCCACCATCGACGACGCAGTCGCCATATGGCGGCGGATAGAGGTCGGCCTCGCACGGGCCGTAGCACTGATCGAAGTCCCAGTCGCCGTTGCAGTTGGCGCCGGGCTCGTCCATTTCGCATTCATCGGGTACGAGGTTGTAGTTGCAGTCGGTCATCCACCACAACACGCCGAGGTAATCCTGCACCTCGCACGCGTCCGGTACGAAGTTGTCGTTGCAGTCTCCGACAACGCCCTTCGCAAGATCGATGGAGTCGATCACGCCGTTGCCATCGCAATCTTCGTAATACTCGAATGCCCCAATATCAACGACCGGGCCACCGCTTCCAACGCCCGTATCCTTCGTCAACGGCTCGTCCAGGCGTCGCGCCTCGCCTCGAAGGTCCGTTGTGATGAATGCATTGACAAAGTCGTTGTTTCCCGCATCGATGCCGGGCGAGTGGCTTCGCAATCGCAAATCCGACGGTGGCTCCTCGATATAGCCGATGTCGTTGCCGAAGAAAAACTTCGGCGAGCCGTCGAGATTTCCTTCGCCGTCCCATCCGCCCGAAATCAAACAGTACGCAAGATCGGCCCACGGAAGATTCGTGCCCGACTGCCGCAGTCGGAGATCGGACGTACCGTTCTCGTAATCAAAGTTGTAGGCAAAGATCGTGTTGTACGCGGTGACGCTGCCGCTGGCGACATATACGCCGCCGCCGTCACAATCAGCGCTGTTGTGCGCAATCGTGCAGCTTCGCAGGATGGGGTATCCGCCGTCAACATACATTGCTCCTCCCCGCGCCTCCGGATAGTTGGTGGAGCAGTAATTCTGATAGTCGAACTGCGCGCGATTGCCGCTGAAAGCGCAGTTGTAGAAAGTCGGAGACGCATTCAGTCGGCAATAGACGCCGCCGCCGAAAGGTCCCAGATTTCTGCGAATGTAACAGTTACGAAACTGTGGGCTTGCCTGCGCGATGTACACGCCACCCGGACTGCTGTCGTACCAGTAGCCCTGGCCGCCCGAAATCGTCACGCCCTCGATTCTCGTTTGACTGGTTACTCCCGATCCCAACCAGAGCACCGGCGAACCGCCATTAATGGCGACATCGCCGGGTATGCCCGTTTCGCCACGGACGACGAGGTTCTTCTGAGCGAACCCGAAGCCGCCGACATA
>CAZLDF010000413.1:0-2834 GCA_964558095.1 uncultured Isosphaeraceae bacterium
GCAACCTCTTCAACCTCGGCCAGGCGAAGAAGTTCATGCAGACCATGCTGCTGGCCAAGGGCTGTCGCGATCTGATTGACGCGGAAAAAACGCTCAGCCTCCGCGGCATGTTCTATAAGAGCCTGCACACCATCGAAGGCACCAAGAGCGAGAAGACCTTCAACGGCCAGGAAGAATCGGACCCGATCCTCGAAGACCTCGAAGTTGCGCTCGGCTCACTGCGCGAAGAACTCCACGTCTTCGCAGATAAGCGCGGCGACATGGTCGGCAACCTCACCATCATCGACGCGGGCGACGAGATCGACCTTCGGCGCATGGGTAGCGGCGGCTACAGCATCCCCTCGATCGTCGAGCCCAGCATCATCCAGTTCAAGAAGTGCGAAGCGAAATTCGTCCTGCACGTCGAAAAGAACACCGTCTGGCAACGCTTCAACGAGGACAAATTCTGGCGCAAGCACAACTGCATCCTGACGCACGGCGGGGGCCAGCCCTCGCGGGGCGTGCGGCGCCTGCTCCGCCGCCTGCACGATGAACTCAAGCTGCCCGTCTATTGCCTGCTCGATTGCGACCCCTGGGGCCACTACATCTACAGTGTCATCAAACAGGGCTCGATCAACCTCGCCTTCGAGAGCGAGCGCATGGCGGTGCCCGACGCGAAATACCTGGGCATCCGAGCCATCGACTACGATCGATGCGAGCTGAGCGACGACGTCAAGATCACCCTCAACGAACGGGACATCGTTCGAGCCAAGCAGATCGCCGCCTACCCCTGGTTCGTCGATAAGAAGCCCTGGCGCAAGGAGATAGAGGCCATGCTCCGCAACGGCTTCAAGATGGAGGTCGAGTCGCTGATCACCAAGGACATCTCCTACGTCACCGAGGTCTATGTGCCCCAGCGGCTGGCTGCGGGCGACTTCCTTGATTAAGGCCGGCCCGGTCGGTTAGACTTCCCCGCTCTTCCGGAGCGTTCTCCGACAACCCTTCTTATTTGGACCGTTCTCTCGGCCACGACTTGCCGCCTCAGAGAGGAGCTTACCCATGACGGCGACACAGACATACCGGCCGCCCGCGCACGCCGACGCGGACGAATTGGAAACGGCCAAGAGTTCGCGCCACGTGCCCGAGCAGCCCGCCCGCATTCTGATCTGCGATGACGAACATCTCGTCGCCGCCGGTCTGGCCAATCACCTGACTGAACTTGGGTTCCAGGTCATCGGCCCGGCGCGCGATGGCGATTCCGCCATCGAGCTCTGCCGCACGCAGAAGCCCGACCTCGCGCTGATGGACGTGCGCATGCCCGGCCGCGACGGATTGTCCGCCGCCGATCTGCTCTATCACGAGCTGAAGGTGCCGGTCATCATCGTCTCCGCCTACTCGACGCCCGAGTATGCCGCGGGCGGCGCGCGGGCCGGGGTGTTCGGCTACCTGCTCAAGCCCGTCACGCTCGATCAACTGCGCGTCGGCATCTCCGTCGCATGGGGCCGATTCGTCGATTCGCTGGCGCAGGACGGCGAGATCAGCTCGCTCAAGCAGCGCCTCGAAGACCGCAAAGTCATCGAACAGGCCAAGTGGATCATTGTGAACCGCAAGGGAATGTCCGAACCGGACGCGATGAAGGCGCTGCAGCGCCAGGCGCGCAACAATCGCCGCCAGCTCGCCGACGTCGCGCGCTCCATCATCGAAAGCGAACGCCTGCTCGGCGATTCGGGCGAAGAATCCGCGGACCAATAGCGGCGACGCGCGCCATACTTGACGCCGACACCGCACCTCGCGCGGGTGCCACACTTTGCGTCCCGGCTTTGCGGGACCAAAGTGTGGATCGTTGCGATGGACGTCTCACGTCTCTTGCAACGAAGTTCGCACTTGCACGCACCGCCCTCACCCCTAACGCCTCTCCCAAGGGGAGAGGGGAACAAGAGTCAATCGCATGCTTCGCAGCGCACGTCCGCGTCCAGCTTCACGCCGTGCGCGCGAAGCGCTTCGCGCATTTGCCGCGCCGTGTCCTCCGCCGGATCGATCAGCGCCGCGCGCCAGCCGCACTGCAGCGCGCCGTCGATGTTTTCCTGCAGGTCGTCGAAGAAGAGGATCGCACCGCCCGGCGTTTGCAGCCGCTGCTCCACCTCGCGATACATCTCGCGCTGCGGCTTGCGCAGACCCATTTCATGCGAACCGAATCGGTGCGCAAGCCGCTTGAAGGCGTCGAAGCCGGCGCCCATCTGGTTCCAGTGTTCCAGCGAGGAATTGGAGAGCGCCGCCGTGACCATGCCCGCGGCGTGCAGATCGTCGATCAGCTCGATTCCGCCCTCGTAGCAGTCGTAGAGCCACTGGTCCAGGATCGCCTCGACGTCGGCGGCGGAATACAGCCCCTCGCTGATGCGGCTGAAGACCGTCGCGAACTCGCGCCGCGAGATGCGGCCGCGCTGATACGCGTCGTTCGCAGCGACCCACTCCTCAACCCGACGATTCTTCGCAGCCACTTCTTCGTGCGCCGGCAAGCCCGCGCGGCGACAACCCTCGGCCCACGAGCGGCAGATGCGCACCAGCACGCCGCCAAGATCGAAGCACACCAATCGAATCGGATTTGACGCCACAGGTGAATTCATCATTGCAAGTGTAGCTGTCGAGCGATCGTATCGCAGGGCGAGCGCGATTTCCGGAATGCCAACCGCAGATGAACGCAGATCAACGCAGATGGAGCCCGCGAGATCGACGCTTGCTGATATCCATCTGCGTGCATCTGCGGTTCCCTTTCGCATTCCCGTTGAAAACGCGATGGCCCCGGTTCGTGGCGTCGCCGAGCCGAGGTGCATTGCAAACCGCCGTAGAATCCCAAT
>CAZLDF010000414.1:0-4600 GCA_964558095.1 uncultured Isosphaeraceae bacterium
AAGGGCCCACTCCACGGCGGGGCCAACGAAATGGCCATGGAAATGCTCAAGGACATCGATGAATCGATCGGCAAGGGCGGTACGGTCCGCTCATTCATGGACGACGCTTTCGCCACCAAGCGCAAGCTCATGGGCTTCGGCCACCGCGTCTATAAGCACGGCGACCACCGCGCGGGCATCCTCCGCGAATGGGGACTCAAGATCGCCGCGAAGAAAGGCCCAAGCGCGAAGAAGTGGTTCGACATCGCCGACGAAGTCCAGCGCATCATGCTCGCGGACAAGAACATTCATCCCAACGTCGATTTCCCCTGCGGCATGACGTATTACGTCATGGGCATTCCCGTGCCGCAATACACGCCGATTTTCGTCGCCAGCCGCATCACGGGATGGTGCGCGCACATCATGGAGCAGCACGCGGACAACCGCATCATCCGCCCGCTGGCGAACTACACGGGGCCGGCGCTGAAGAAGTGGAAGGCGTAACAGCGAGGTGCTTCGATCATGGTGTCCGTCGCGCCGATCAGGGTGTATCTCGATACCTGCTGTCCAAAACGGGCGTGGGATGACCAGCGCCAACCTCGCATCGCGATGGAAACGTCCGCGCTTCTTCAGATCTTCAGTCTCGTTCATGATGGTCGATTGGCCGGACTGCGATCTGTCGCGCACGACCTCGAGAATGCGCTCAATCCAGATGCGGACCGTGCAAAGACGGTGGCTGTATGGCTCTCTGAGATTGGACCGAACCTGTCCTCACTGAAATGACCGCAATCGTCGCGCGGCAAGAAGAGTTGCAATCCGCGGGCCTGACGGGGTTCGACGCCTATCATCTTGTTGCATGGGCAGAGCGTCTGAAAGCGGACTTTCTGATCACCGCGGACGACCGCTTTGCACATCGCGCTGAACGCGTGTCGGGGTCCGTGCGAGTCATCGATCCGCTGACTTTCGTCGAGGAGTTCTGTCGTGACGATTCACATCCCGCTGAGTTGCGCTGGCGCGGGCTCCAGGTTCTCATCCGCGAACTTGGCTACGCCGACGCCATGCGGTGCATGCTTCAGTTCGGCACCGGCAGGCCCGGTTCCGACTACGCGCGCGACCGGGATGCGTTTCTTCCCTTCCCGACTGGTCGGCTCAGCAGTTCGTCGAGCAGTCGGAGAAACTGATTCGC
The DNA here is from genome assembly GCA_964558095.1 of uncultured Isosphaeraceae bacterium. Lineage (GTDB taxonomy): Bacteria > Planctomycetota > Phycisphaerae > Phycisphaerales > SM1A02 > CAZLDF01. Next base: position 1,166 of record CAZLDF010000414.1, read on the forward strand.
GAGCGAGGGAGTGAGCAGACGGACTCTTGATGGACGTCGATGCCGAGCAGAGCCGCGCGGACAACTGCATCATTCGCCCGCTGGTGAACTACACGGGGCCGGCGCTGAAGAAGTGGAAGGATTGACGCCGCAATGTCGGGAGGCGCACGACGATGAACCCGAATAGGGATCCTTCCGACTCTCGCCGCTTCGCACCACCGCCCCCCATGGGCGAGCCCATCCCGCTTTCGCAGGAGTACCTCGATCTCGTATGGAAGGAAGAGGATGTTCTCCAGAATCGAAACGGCGCTGACAAGTCGTGGGTCTTCAGCGCGTATTGCGCTCAGGCTGCGCGGAATTGAAGCATGACGTGTGTCAACGACCGGTTTCGCAAGCTCGAATGAGTGCTCCAATGGAAGGCTTGTCTCACAACGCTCGAGCCGCCCACTGGGACAATGTATACGCCACCAAGGCCACCGATCAGGTGAGCTGGTTTCAGGCGGAACCAGTGCCTTCATCGCGCCTGATCGACGCCTGCAACCTGCCGCGTGACGCGAACATCATCGACATCGGCGGCGGGGCGTCGCGATTGATCGATGCGCTTCTCGATCGCGGTTTTGCGAATCTCACCGTGCTTGATATCGCCGAAGCGCCTCTCGAAAGTGCCAGGCGGCGTCTGGGCGCAGATCGTGCGAAGCGCATTCAGTGGATCGTGGGCGATGTGACGAAGTGGAGTCCGGCTGAGCGCTTTGACCTCTGGCACGACCGAGCCGTCTTTCATTTTCTCGTCGATGCTGCCGATCGCGCCGCCTATCGGGACGCACTTCTGCGCGCCGTCAAACCCGGCGGCCACGTCATCATCGCCACCTTCGCGCCTGACGGGCCGACGAAGTGCAGCGACCTGCCCGTCATGCGCCACGACGCGGCGTCGCTCGCGGCGTTCCTTGGAAGTTCATTCAAACTGATCGAAACATCACGCGACGACCACGTCACGCCCTGGGGCGCCGTGCAGCGCTTCCAGTTCTCGCGGTTTCAGCGCGTGTGCGACTGACGCTCGCGCGGTATGCTTCGCTTCGCGCGATTGGCTGGAGAAACTCTCATGCGACAAGCGGGAAGCTCGATTGTGCTGGTGCTCGTGATCGCGATCGTGGTCGTGATCGCGTTCCTTGCGTTCGGAGTCCGCTCGCAATCCGCGTTCACCGCGCTTCCCGCGGCCGCCGCACTCGGGGCTTCTCAGTCAGCGTCTCGCGTGCTGACGGAGCGGCAGAAGATCGACAAGCTGATCGATATCGTCGCCAACCTTGAGAACGCAACCTTCATCCGCAACGACGATGAACATAGCGCGAAGGAAGCGGCCGCTCACATGCGCCGCAAGCTCAACGCCGCCGGCGGTCGGATCAAAACCGCGGCACAGTTCATCGAACACATCGCCTCCAAGTCTTCGACCAGCGGCAAGCTCTACCGTATTCGCTTCAGTGACGGGAAGGAACTTCCCAGCGGGGAATTCCTGTTGAGTCAGCTCGATCGCATCGAGCGCGGCGAGACGGAGCCGGCCGCTGCGAAACTCCCCGCCGCAAGCATCGAACCCGCGGCCCTTGAAGTCGTCGATCGCGTGATGAAGCGACTGGGCGGCGAGGAAGCCTGGAACCGGACTCGCTACATCCAGTGGAGATCCTTCAGCGGACGCAAACACGTTTGGGACAAGCAGCATCATCGGGATCGGATCGAATTCACCGACGACGCGGGAGTCGCGCACGTCTGGATCATCGCGTTCAAGACGCGAGCCGGAGCGGCCTGGCGCGATGCTGCGCCCGTCTCCGACAAGGACGAACTCGCGAAGATGATGCAGGACGCCTACGCAGCATGGATAGATGACAGCTTCTGGATGTTCATGCCATACAGACTCAAGGACGACGGCGTGAAGCTGCGGCACGTCGGTGTGCGTCAACTCGATGACGGGCGCGACGCCGATGTGCTCGAACTGACGTTCACAACAGGAGCGGGCCTGGCGCCGCATGAGAAATGTCATGTGTACGTCGGTCGGGATACGAACCTGGTCGAACGGTGGGATTGCTACGAACGCGCGCAGGATCGCGCGCCGACGATCAGCACGCCGTGGACCGGTTGGGAGCGGCACGGCGACATTTGGCTGGCCCCCGCGCGCGGCGAGCGCGAAGGCAAGAAACTCGAGATCACCGAGATCGCGGTGTACGAGAAACGGGATGAATCGCTCTTCCACACACCCTGAATGACGCGCTTCAGCGGGGCGAGGTCTCCACAGGCGACTCTTCGGCCCGCTCGCGAAACGACCCGCGGATGCTACACTGCGCGCACAAACCATGACAGCGCTTGCATCGCAATTTCCCGCTTCAGTGACGCCTCTTCCCCCCTCGGCGCCGCGGCAAATCCCGTCGTTCTCGCATCCGATCACGACGGATGTGATCCTGCGGCTGCTCGAATCGGAAAACCTCGCGGGCAAACGTGTGCTCGACCTCGGTGCAGGTCCCGGCTATCTCTCGTGGAAGCTCGATGCGTTTCTCGACGCCCGCGGCATCGACGGCCGCGACGTCATCACCGCCTGCGACCTCTTCCCCGAGCAGTTCAAGTACGATCGGTTCGTTTGCGAGTTCGGCGACTTCGCCGATCGATTGCCGTATGACGACGGCACGTTCGACATCGTGCTGTGCATGGAAGTCATCGAGCACGTGCCGGACCAAGTGCATCTGATGGACGAAATCGCGCGCATTCTCAAGCCCGGCGGACGAGCGATCATCACCACGCCCAACACGCTCAACATCAACTCGCGCATCCAGTATTTCTTCACCGGCACCATGCCGCTGTACGACATCATGCCCATCAGCGAAGTGAACGTGGTGCACGTGTCAGGCCACATCAACCCCATCAGCGCGTATTACCTCTTCTACTTCGCGAAGCTCGCGGGGTTCGAAACGGTGCGGTTTCACACTGATCGATATAAGAAGTCCGGCACGATTCTCAGCGTGCTGTTCTGGCCGGTGATTCAGCTTGTGGTGGCGATCAACAACGTCAAGAAGCGTGCGCGGTCGCCGTGGTGGCGCGAGAATCGCGAGGGTTTCGCAGCGGTGAACAGCTTCAGAATGCTCGCGGGGCGGACGACGATCGTGGATGCAGTGAAAGCATAGCGACGGAGCGACGGAGCGACGGCTCTGGTCGTACCATGCCCGGCTCACTCAAGGATTCCTCTTGAATATGACCGAAGTGAAATCAATCGCCGTGATCGGCGCGGGGACGATGGGCAGCGGCATCGCGCTCACTGCTGCGATCGCAGGAATAAAGGCATTCCAGATCGACATTGCGCAAGAGCAACTCGACAAGGCGAAGAAGTATCACGCGGGCACACTGAGCCGCAACGTCGAGAAGCAGCGCATGACACAGCCGGACGCCGACGCCGCTGCGAAGCGCTTGACGTACCTCACC
>CAZLDF010000415.1:0-2686 GCA_964558095.1 uncultured Isosphaeraceae bacterium
GCATGCCCGCGTCGAGATCAGCATTCCCTCGCCGAGATCAGCATCCCCGCGCCGAAATCAACATTGCCGCGCCGAAATTAGCATCCCCGCGCTGAAATCAACATCCCTGCGCTGAAATCAGCATCCCCGCGCCCAAATTAGCATCCCCTCGGCGAAATCAGCATCCCCGCGCCGAAATCAGCATCCCCTTGGCGAAATCAGCATCCCCTCGGCGTCCGATTGCGGTTATCGCTTCGTTGTCGCGCATCGGGCTGAAGTCGCGCGCGGTGGGGGACGAAAGCAGGCGGCAGGAGACAGGAGACGGGAGACGACCAGCGGATCAACTTGCACATCCATTGCTTGTCCCCTGTCCCCTGTCCCCTGATCCTCTGATCCCCCCCCCTTAAGAAAGGAACCCCCCCAATGCCTATCCCCGTTTTCCCGCCTCGCAAGGACTCCGAACTGCTCTCGTGGTCCGCGAACTTCGACACCAAGATCACCGCTTCGCCGACGACCTATGGCCTCAACGCTTTGCAGGCCACTGAATATGGCAACCTGCACAGCGTGTTCGCAGACGCCTATGCGCTCGTCGTCAATCCCAACACCAATTCCAAGGCCAACATCATCGCCAAGAACGCAGCCAAGGACACGCTCCTGAACTCCAGCGGCGGGGCGAAGGTTCTTGTCGACATCGTGCAGGCGTACCCCAACACCACCGACGTGATGCGCGGCGAGCTGGGGCTGCGAATCCCCGCGGAGCGCACGCCCATTCCCGCCCCCCCCACGGCCCCGGACCTGTCGATCGTCTGCGTCACCGGCCGCGCGATCAAGGTGCGCTTGCGCGATGTGGAGAACCCCGATCGCCGCGGCAAGCCCGATGGCGTGACCGGCGCGATCATCCTGTATCACGTCAGCGAAACCACCCCCCCCAGCGATCCCGGCGAGTGGACGTTCGTGGCCAACACGTCGCGCACGACGGTCGATGTGGAGATTCCCGCGAGCGTGCCGGCGGGCAGCAAGGTGTGGCTGACTGCGTTCTGGTTCAACAACCGCAAGGATTCCAGCCCGGCCGCGGCGTTCGAGAGCGTGCGCATCAGCGAAGGCCTGGCGCAGGCGGCCTGAGCAGGAACGCCAAAACGTCAATACGTCAAAAAGTCCAAATGGGAAGGGAAGCGGAGACGCCATGCGAATCGCGTCTCCGCTTTTTCTTCATTCGTTCAAACGTGATGCACCGCCTGGCTGATCCGCTGTTCATGCGGCGGGTGATTCTCTTGTTCCTTTCCACACTCCGGGCAGTTGATGACTTGCCCGTGCAATCCTCGCAGGAGGTAGCCGCACGAATCGCACAGGCTGAATCCCTCCAGGAGGTTTTCCTGTTCGCTGCCGCAAGTGGGGCAGTTCACGATTCGACCGTGCAGTCCCTGCATCAGGTGGCCGCAGGCGGTGCAGACGTTGAAGCCTTCTTTGCGGATGCGCTCGAAGAGGATTCCGCGACACAAGTAGCCCCAGAGCAGCGCATTGCCGATCCAGAACGCTCCGATCCAATATGCCATGAATGCGAGCAGAACAAAGAGCCCGGGGCGCGCATCCCAGATGAAGAGGAATTGCCCAATGATCCCCAGCGCTGCTGCCAGCAGCATCGCGCCGGTGTAGAGGTATAGGCCTCGGCGATGTTTGCGGGGAACTCGCCAGATGGGTTGACACCGCAACGCGACTCGGATGCGCTGGCGCAAGGTCATGGGCAGCGCAGGGTCGGTGAAATCGAAGAGCAACCACCGCAATCTCATCGTGATCCCCTGTGAATCAGACAATTGTAGGGCTGGGACCGGCATCAATTCACGGGGGGTAGAATCGTGGCGTGAAGGCGACCGAGGAGTCCCGCCGTAGGCGTCCATGCACACGCATCGCAGTGAGGGTGGTGGTGTTCCTGCTGCTGGGGGCGATCGTGAACGTCGCCGTGGCGTGGGGATTCGCCAGTCGCGCAGATTTCGACTTTAACGACGCCGCGGACGTGACATGCCGATGGGGATTGGGCACGGAGGTCTGGTATTACTTGGTTGAGGAGTCCGGTTACTCGGCAGTATTGGGACTCGCGGCGTTCTCCGTTGTTTATGAGCACCTCGGTCCAGAACGGTTTGTAGATCTCAAGTCGCCGCATGAAGCCAAGTTGGCGCTTCAGACGGTCGCCCCGCACTGGGTTGTCAGCGCTTTCCCGACTGTCACGGACTCTTCAGGCAGGTATCGCGAGGAGTTCGAGGTGTTCATGGCCAGCGGCTGGCCGTGCCGCTCGCACTGGTGCGGCATCGATTGGGGAAAAACGGGTTGGACGACGACGCTGGCGACGGGCGGTCTTGCAGTGCCGGCGGGGAACGGACGTCAGTGCACGTTGCCCTTCATTCCAGTGTGGCGAGGAGCCATTCTCAACTCTGCTTTCTACGCGTCGCTGCTCTATGTCTTGTTCTTTGGAGGACAAGCTCTGCGCCGCTGGCGGCGGGTGCGGCGCGGGTTGTGCCCGGCGTGCGCGTATCCGATCGGCACCAGCGCCGTTTGCACCGAGTGCGGCGCTCCAGTTCCCCTCTCCCCCGGGAGAGGGTTAGGGGTGAGGGCGGTGCGGGCAACGGCCCGGGATAACATGATGTCATGACGGACCCACCATTCAAGGTGCGCCGCAGGTTCATCATTCGCGTGCTCGTATTCCTGTTGCTGG
>CAZLDF010000416.1:0-4011 GCA_964558095.1 uncultured Isosphaeraceae bacterium
AATCAGCGCGCCGGCGGCGATCGTCCTGTCGCAGGACGCTGCGGACAAGGCGCCGGCCGATTCCAAAGCCGGCCAGGCGCAGGAAGCGACCGTTCGTGAGATCGTCGAGGCAATGCAGCAGTGGATGCAGTCGCAGCAGCCCAGCGACGATCCCGCCAAGGCGATGGACATCGAACGCCGCTGGCGCGAGTTCGCGACGGAGCAGCTCGCGCGAGTGAAGGTCGAACAACTCACGGCGAAGCAGATCGAAGATCTCATGCCGCTGCTGCAAGCCGATGACGCCGCGATGCAGGCCACCGCGCAGCGCGTGAAGCACCTCGCCGGCGGAACGGACGTCGATGCGGCGCGTGCTGCGCTGCTGCACGTGCAGTTTGTGTTTCAGCAGGAAATGCAGCAGGAACCCGGACCGGAAGGCTACGACCGGATTCGCCAGGCGATCGCCGCCGCGATGCGACATCCCGCCGTCGGCGACCTGCTGGAAGAGCCCAGCGGCTCGATGCTGCTGCAGGCCCTGACCTATCTTGATGTGGAGATCGTCGGCCCGTTGAAGGACGACGTGGTCGCGCTGGGGAAGCACATCAACGAAGACCTGTCGCCGCAGGCCCTGCTCGGAGCGGCGGAATACCTCGCCGCTCTGGAGAACGTCGGCGCTTCCGAAGAACAGCAAACCGCCGCACGCAAACACATGGCGGACCTGCTCGCGCACGCGCAGGAAGTCGTCGGCTCGTCCAATCCTGAATTGGCCCAGGCCCTTCAGCAACAGGCGCGATACCTCAACCTGATCGACAACCCCGCGCCGCCGATCACCTTCGCGTGGTACAGCGGCGATGAACAGGTGAAATCGCTTGAAGACCTGAAGGGCAAGGTTGTTGTGCTCGATTTCTGGGCGACATGGTGCGGGCCCTGCGTCGGCAGTTTCCCCAACGTCCGCGAGCTGCGCAAGTACTATGAAGGCTATGACGTCGAGATCATCGGCGTCACGAGCCTTCAGGGACGCCACGTCGATCACAAGAACCGCCAGCAAGTCGTCACGCAGGGCGACCCGGCGAAGGAATACGAACTCATGGGCACGTTCATGAAGGACATGGACATGACCTGGAACGTCGCGTTCAGCGAGCAGAATGTTTTCAATGCCGACTTCGGCGTGCGCGGCATTCCCCACATGGCGATCATCGACGCCCAGGGCAAGGTGCGCTACAACGGCCTGTATCCCGGAGGCGAACTCGAAGACAAGGCGAAGAAGATCGACGCCCTGCTCAAGGAAGCGAAGCTCCCCGTGCCAACGAGCGAGGGGTGAGCGCAATCGAACAGTGGCACAGGCGTCCCGCCTGTGATCGCTGAACGCGGCCCAATGCCGCGTTCAGCGATGGCGTGCGTGCAACTTCATTCGTTGACTCATCATGCGCTGTGAACAACGCGCCGTTGCACGCCCCGCCCTCACCCCTGACCCCTCTCCCACCCCCCCGATGGGAGAGGGGGACAAGAAGCGTCAACCAATCCTGTCCCGGCCGCCCATGTGGGGGCGGAGCGCGCCGGGGATCGTCACGCTGCCGTCCTGGTTCTGGTAGAGCTCGAGAATGGGGATGAGCAGGCGCGGGCAGGCGGCGACAGTGTTGTTGAGGCTGTGGCAGAAGACCGTCTTCCCGTCTTCACCGCGATATCGCAGGTTCAGCCGGCGACACTGGAAGTCGTAGAGGCGGCTGGCGGAATGCGTTTCGCCGTACTCGCCGGTGGGGATGCCGCTTGCGTCTTCGCGGCCGCGCGAGGGCATCCATGTTTCGATGTCGATCATGTCGGCGTTCTTCGGGCCGAGGTCGCCGGTGCAGCATTGAAGCAGGCGGTGCGGCAGTTCGAGCCGGCGCAGGAGTTCCTCGACGATGCCGATCATCTTCGCGTGCCACTGGCGCGATTCGCTTTCGTCAGCGCGGCAGATGACAACCTGTTCGACCTTGTCGAACTGGTGCACGCGATACAGACCCGCGGTGTCCTTGCCCGCAGCGCCGGCTTCGCGGCGGAAGCACGTCGAAACAGTCGCGTATTGCAGCGGAAGTTTGTCGGCGTCGATGATTTCGTCGGCGTGCAGGCCCATCAGGCCCACCTCGCCCGTGCCGGTGAGAAAAATGTCGTGTCCTGACCCACGTTTCGACTCTTCGATGTGATACGCCTGCTCGCGGCCCGCGGGGAAGAAGCCGGTGCCGGTCATGCACTCTTCGCGCACGATGACGGGCACGGACATGGGCGTGAAGCCGCACTCGTTGGTGATGTAGTCGAATGCGAAGCGAAGCACGGCCTGATACAGGCGCATGCCGTCGCCGGTCATGACGTAGTGTCGCGTCCCGGCCATTTTGACGGCGCGCTCGAAATCGACGAGCCTGAGGTCGCGCATCAATTGCAAGTGCGTCTTCGGCGCGAAACCCTTGTTCTCGATGAACGACTTCTTCGTGTCGAACCAGTCGGGATTCCACCGGCGAATCTCGACGTTGTCGTCGGCGCCGCGCCCCTTCGGGACATCAGGGTCGGGCGGAAGCGGCACTTGAAGGAGCAAGTTCTGAAGGTCGTTCTCAATCAGGCGGAGATGCTTTTCTTTCAGTTGTATGCCACCCTTCAGGTCCGTCGGGCGGGCGCGTGCTGCATTCAGCTCCCGAGTGAGATGTTCTTTCTCTTCGGGTTGCGTTGCACTCTTAAACAGTTTCATCAACGCGGCGATTCGTGGACCGGACTCCTTGCTAAGCTGATTCTGTTCTGCACGCAGCGATTCGATGTCTTTGAGGTAGTCTCGGCGATCTGATTCCCTTTTTTTCAGCAGGTCGAAATCGACAACAATGCCCTTGTCGCGTGCGCCGTCGATGAAGCGCTGGGGGTTTTCGCGGAATTCTCTGAGGTCGATCATGGATACAGATTAACATCAGACACGACGAAGCGCACTGAAGTGGCATCTGGCGGGACTCTGGCCGCATCAACCGCTCTTGCACGCTCGTCGCAGCGGGGCGAGCCCGCTCGCGAAACGACGTGGGGTTATCGTTCGCGGTAATTCGGCGGCGCGGCCCAGCGGAGCTTGTCGAGCAGGATGTCCCAGTAGCTCGTGTCGGGGTTGACGATGAAGCGGACTTTCTTGTGATGGCGGCGGATTGTGATGCGGTCGCCTGCGCGGAGCGTGATGCCCCGGTGGCCGTCTTGGAGCAGCGTCGTGCCCTCGTTGGCCCGGCGGATGTCGATCGCCAGCTCGAACGTCGCCGGCAACACGATCGGGCGGAACGCCAGCGAATGCGCGGCGAGAGGCGTGATGACGAACGCGTCGGCAGTGGGATGCAGGATCGGCCCGCCGGCGGAGAGGTTGTACGCCGTCGAGCCGACGGCAGTGGCGACGATCACCCCGTCGCCCGTGATGATCGGCCCGGGCTTGCCGTTGATCGATAGCGCCATCTCGATCATGTGGAACGGCGGGCCCGCGGTCACGACGCAGTCGTTGACGGCCAAGCCCCCCCTTTTGCCCCCCCTCTTGCCCCCGCTTTGCCCCTCCCTTTGACCCTCCATCTGACCGGAATCGGCTCGAACCTTGCCCGACTGGTCCGCGATCGACGCTTCCAGCAGCAGCATCTCGTGAAGGGGGGGGTTGGGGCCGAAGACGGTTTTCGCGTGCTGACAAAGTGACGCGGCGTCGAACTCGGCGAGGAAGCCCAGCCGGCCGACGTTCACGCCGACCAGCGGCAGATCGAGATCGACGATCCGCCGGGCCTGGCTGATGAGCGTCCCGTCCCCCCCCACAGCCAGCGCCACGTCGGCCTCGAGGTCGCCGGGCAAGGGCTCGCTGGACGTGTTGAACTGGGCCGCGATGGAGACGTGGCTGTCGAGGCCCGCGCGGAGCCGGGCCAGCACCTCGGGCACGCCGGGGCGGTTTTCATTGGCGAGCAGCACAACGCGGGCGCCGGGCATGGCGGGATTGTAGAGTATCGTTTCGCGAGCGGGCTTGTCCCGCTGCACCGCACTGTTTCGCGAGCGGGCTTGTCCCGC
>CAZLDF010000417.1:0-4430 GCA_964558095.1 uncultured Isosphaeraceae bacterium
TCAGTCAGCGTTTCGTAGGCCTCGGTGATCTCGGCGAAGCGTTCCTCGGCGTCGGGCGACTTGTTGACATCCGGGTGAAACTTGCGCGCCAGCTTGCGATAGGCCGTGCGGATGTCGTCTTCCTTCGCTGTGCGCGAAACGCCCAGGATTTCGTAATAGTCCCTCGCCGCTGCCATGTGTGATGCGCCTGCGTCGCCTTGGCGGCAAGTATAGGAGCCGCCGCAGATGCCGTGGGCGAATATGACCGCCCGATGCCCGGACGGCATCGAAGGACCACAACCGCCGCGCTCAAGCCGCGGCGATCAGCCCCATCGTCGCCAACTGCTCGATGACACTGTCCGGCGCGACCGCTCGTTCGTCCCACGCCAGGCATCGGTCATGTGCCCGCGGGCATTCGCCGCGCGCCGCGTGGCACGGCGCGCACTCCCGCGTGCTGACCAGTGGCCGAAGCGATGCGTACGGCTCGCCGTGGCGCTGGCTTGTCGGCGCGAAGAGCCCGAGCGTCGGAACACCCATCGCGCCGGCCAGATGCAGGATGAACGAGTCATGCGCGATCACCGCGTCCATCGTTCGCAGAACGCCCGCAAGTTCGCGAACCGTCGCGGTCATCCCCCGCATGTCCGCGAGCGATTCCCGCGGCCCGATGATCATCCGCTCATCACGCTCGCCCAGCAGCGCAATGTGCACGCCGTCGGACACCAGCCGATCGATCACATCACGCAAGAGCGGCAGCGGATAGGACCGCAACGAGTCGAGCTCCCCCACTGCAATCGCGATCCGCGGCGAGGGCGCGAACTCCATCGCAGGGGCAACAAAGCGCGGTTCATCCAGCTCGAACGCGTATTCGCCGAGTTCCACGCCCAGCGCCGCGGCGAACACATCGGGCAACGGACGGCCGGGCTGTTGTCCCGTCGCATGGACCGCTTCCATCGAAACGTAGCAGTCATATCGCGTCCACTGGCGCAACTGGAGTGGATACGCCACGACTCGATCCACCGCGCGCGAAAGTTCGAACACTCCGGCGGGCCCGCTGGTCGCTGCGACCTCAATGTGCACACAACTCTCGCGAGCTTGGTGTACGCGAATCGCCGCGAGCAAGGGCAGCATCGAGACCGCGTCGCCCAACCCGCCGATGAACGGCACGATCAGGCGCAAACTGGTACCCCGACGCTCCGCGTCGGACACACCGGTACCCCGACGCTCCGCGTCGGTCCGACGCGGAGCGTCGGGGTACCAATGCTTCGGCCGCGGCGGCAAGGCTCGAACCGACCGCCAGACGCTCGCTCGCGATCCGCTGGCTGCCTCGACGTCGTGCATGACGTACTCCGCGCCGCGACGGAGCGTGATGCTGCCGCGGCCGCGCTCGACGGGCACGGTGATGTCACGAGCGGGGCGGACGATGCGCACGAGCAAGCTCCTTGGATGTGGTTATCGGTCGGCAGCGCCATGTTGGAACGGAATCCATTGCCGGTCGGTATCGGATCTTCGGCCGTCGAGGCCGAAGATGCGATCACAGGCGAGACGCCTGTGCCACTGCCCAACGAGAACAAAAAAGAACGCGGCGGCCGAAGGTAGGCCGCCGCGTGTCGTTTCAGCGTGTGAAGGATCCCGCCGGAATGTTCCGCGCTTGGCTTATCCGAGCAGCGCCAGCACGGCCTGGGGCTGAGCGTTGGCGATCGCCAGGCTCTGGATGGCCGCCTGCTGGATGATCTGCTGACGGGTGAGCGTCGCGGTCTCGGCGGCGAAGTCGGTGTCGCGAATCTCCGACTCGGCCGCGGAGGTGTTCTCGAGCGAGACGCCGAGGCTGTTGATCGTGGACTGGACGGTGTTCTTCTGGAACGCGCCCAGTCGGCCGCGCAGACTTGAGAGCTGCTTGATGGACGAGTCCACGATCTTCTGCGCCTTGGTGAGGTCGCCGTTCTGGACGTTGCCCGAGCCGCCGGACTTGAGGTCCGACAGGTGGCCGTTGACCGCGTCACCGAGATTGCCTGTGGTGACGGTCTCGATGCCCAGGGAGACCTTGCTGGCGAGATTGACGGAGGGAGCGAGGTTGAAGTCGGCGCCGCCTCCGGTGATGGTGAAGGTGGTGCTCTGACCATCGCTGTTGAGAGCGCTGGTGCCGTCGATCGTGGCCTCGACGTCGAAGCCGTCGCTGCTCACTCGTGCTTTCAGGCCGTCCGTAGTGGCCTGAATGCCGTTGATGGTGACTACGGCGTTCACGCCCACGTCTTTGTAGTCCGCGGCCGCGGTGCCGGCTGCCTCCGCATCGAAGACGATGTCCGCGTCGCCGCCGGTGGCGACGTTCAGCACGTTCGCCCGCACAAACCGTTCGGACCCGAACTCCAGCGAGTGAATCGCGACGCGTTCGGTGTTGGCGGTGCTGACGGCGGCGGAAACGCCGAGGGCGTCCTTGAAGGTGTTGATGGCGGCGGCAATGGCGGTGTTGGCCGTGCCGTCGGCGAAGGTGAACTGCTGCACGCCGTCGTAGCCGGTGACTTCGACCGTCACCGCGCCACCGCCGTTATTCAGAGTCGCGCCCGTCGAGAGGTACACGACCGCGGTCTGGGCGGAGGTGATGACCTCGAGGGTAACCTCGATGTTCGAGCCGGTGGCGTCGCTGAGGCGAGCAGAGTTGATGGTGAGGTCGCTGATGGTCGCGGCGACGCCTGTGGTGGTGTAGTCGAAGTTGCCGTTGAGCAGCTTCGTGCCGTTGAAGCTGGTGGCGTTGGCGAGGCGGTCGATGGTTTGCAGGATCGAGTCGATCTGCAACTGGTTGGCCGCCTTCTCCTCGTCGGAGACGCCCGCCTCGTTGGCGGACTGCCCGACGAGCGACTGAAGCTCGACCAGCAGGTTGTTGATTTCCTGGAGGCCGCCTTCAGCGACGTTGACCACTTGATCGGCGCGCTGCGCGTTGCCGATGGCGGCGTTGATCGCCGCCCGTTCAGCGCGCAGGTTTTCGCTGGCAATCAGCCCCGCCGGATCGTCCGAACCTCGGTTGATCCGCAAGCCCGTGCTCAGCCGCTCGAGGCTCGTGACGAGTCCCTTGTTTTGGAACCCGAGCACGCGCTGAGCGAGAAGACTCGGTACGTTGGTGTTGATTCGACTCATAGGATCCTCCGTGAACACGCTGATGCCACGTATCTTGTGGCGGTCGCAATTCGATTGAGGCGTTCCCGCACTGGATCGAGGAGACGTCCGGCGGTCAGCCGGTCCTTCGTGTCTCCTTGCGCCTTTGTCTGCGCCTCATGCCCCACCATCGATTGCTTGAAACGATCTCCACTCCAACGCGGAGCGCGCCAGCCGGACCCGGGGCCTGGGCCGGTCAGTTTGGCTGAGTTGGTATCGGTCCCTGTCCCCCCCTACTTCACTTGGGTTGTGTTTCCACGAGAATACTTGCCGCCGCCGCTCAACCGGACCACAAGAGCGCTTCCCCCCAGCCTGCCGCCGCGATGTTCCGATAAAAAAGCCCCCTCGACTTGCGAATCGAAGGGGCCGATGATCGATCGTGCAGCGGCGCCGCGCCGGCCAGGCTGAAGTTCGCGCTAGCCGAGCAGCGCCAGAACGTTCTGGGACGTCAAGTTCGCCGTCGCCAGCACCGACGTGCCCGCCTGCGCCAGAATCTGCGCTCGGGTCAGTTCCGCCGTCTCGGCGGCGAAATCGGTGTCGCGAATCTGTGACTCGCTCGCGGTGATGTTCTCCAGCCCGATCTGAAGGGACCGGATGTTCGTCTGCAGCGTGTTGCGCTCGAACGCGCCCATCCGGCCGCGAAGCACCGAGACTTCCTCGATCGCCTGATCGAGAATCTTCGACGCGTTCGCCGGATTGCCCGACACCAGCGAGTTCGCCTGGCCGGTCTTGAGCGAGTCGAGGTAGTAGCGCGAGTCATTAATTGATGATCCGCCCAGGCGGCTGGCGGCGACGGAGAGAATGCCGAAGCCCACCTGCTGGGTGATCGTCACCGAGGGCCCAAGCTGGAAGTTCACGCCGCCGCCGGTGATGTCGAACGACGCCTGCTCGCCCACTCGAGTCGCCAGGTCTTCGGTGAGGACCAGTTCGAGGCTGAGCGCGGGCGTGTTGAGCGAGACGTTGGTTCCCTTGCCGGTTGCGAGCGCGCCGTTGACGATGGCGGTGACGTCGCGTCCGATGTCGCGCTGGATGGCGCTGCCGCCCTGTGCGTCGAAGGTCTGGAAGAAGTCGCCGTTGGAGCCGAGCTTGCGCACCGACACGAACGCGTCGCTGCCGTAGCCGACGCTGGTGAAGAGCAGCCCGCTGGTCTGGTCGCTGGCGTCCACGAGCGAGGCGCTGACGCCGGTGGCGTCGAGCAGCACGTTGACGGCCCGGACCATCGCCGACAGGTTCGTGCCGGAGATGAACGTGATGCTCTGCACGCCGAGGTTGCCGGCGATTTCCAGCGTGACGGAGCTGAGCAG
>CAZLDF010000418.1:0-7659 GCA_964558095.1 uncultured Isosphaeraceae bacterium
GATCGACACGAAGTCCGGCACCCCCATCATTCCCGTTCCAGCGGCGTCTGCCGGCACGCCTTTGAAGTGCTCCTCGAGCACGGCATCCAGCGTCGTGACCTCGACGTCGATCACTTCCGCGACGGGGCAGCCGGTGGTCGCCTCGTCCTCGCGAAGGGACGAATGGGCGGCGTTGGTCGCGACGTTGAATCGCGCTCGCCCCACGCGATCGGGGGCGCTGCACGCCGCCTGCACCACGATCGAGCCCGGCCGCTCGGCCCGCAAGCGCTCGCAGAGCGCGGGAATCGGCTCGATCAGCACGCCGCGCCAGCCCTGCTGCTCGAGGTGCCAGGTCTGCGAGTAGCGCTTCGGGTCGTTGGCGCCGACCTCGACGAAGACGCCTCGATCCGCGTTGGCGAAGTACTTGTGAACCAGGTGAACCTCGGCCTGGTGCTCCCGTTCCTTGCGGTCGGCGATATGCGGGAACCGCTCGTTGGCATAATGGACAAGCTCGAAGGGCAGGCGGGTCATGGGGATCGGCATCCTCACCACCAGCGCCTCTGCGGTCAATCGGGGGAGACGGCAGACCGCGGCGCTGCGAGGCGGCGGCCTGCCTCGCATGGCTCGATGCGGTAGGCGGGATCAAAAAGGGGAATAAAACCGCAATGAAGCCGGGTTCTCGCGACATTGGCAAACGAGGTGCAGGGAAATCGCAGCGCCCACGCCCGCAACGCCATCGATCGATCCCAACAGGAGGAGGAAGAAGCAGATGCGAACGAACTCCAAACTTATCGCCGCCGGTCTTGCAGCGGCCGCCGCGCTCGGTCTGGTCCGGCCCGCTGATGCGGGAACGCCGTTCTGGGATGAAGGCGTCGATGGCGACCTTTCCAACGACCGCGCCGACCCCACCGGGCCGCTCCTGCTGCTGCTGGGTTCCAACCTCATCAGCGGCACGACTGTCGCCGGCGACCGCGACTACGTCACGCTCACCGTTCCCGTCGGTCTGCAGCTTTCTCAGGTAATTCCCACGTTCTTCGATGGCGACGACCTGGCGTTCATCGGCGTTGAAGCCGGCGACGAGGTCACCACCGATCCCACCGCCGGCGACCCCTCCGCGCTGCTCGGCTGGACGCACTTCGGTCCCACCGAAGGCAACGTGGGCACCAACATCCTTGACGACATGGGCATGGGCGGCGGCGCGATCGGCTTCACCGGTCCGCTTCCCGCCGGCAACTACTCCTTCTGGATTCAGGAAACCTCCGGGATCGCCGTCAACTACACGCTCGATTTCATCGTCAGCGAAATCCCCGCGCCGGCGGGCATCGCGCTGCTCAGCCTCGCGGGCATGATCGCCCCGCTTCGCCGGCGACGAACCGCCTGAACGAACACACTTCGGCCTCCTTATCATTCAGCAACGGAATCGTCTCACGCCCGCGCGCATGAGGCGATTCGGTCGCTTTATCCTGCCGCGCGGGCGCCGTTGATCTTGCGGCTTCACGCTTCGACCAACTGGCCTTCGAACGCCCGCTGCGCTTCGATCGGGTCCTTGCGCCACTGCGCGAAGGCTTCGTCGGCCATCGGATCGGTGGTGATCAGTTCGCTGCCGTCCTCGATTGCGTTGACGATCCGCCGCGCGACTTCGCTGGGCGGCGCCTTGTCGAACTCGACGTCCTTGGCCATGTCGGTGTCGATGGGTCCGGGGTGTACCGTCATCACTCGCGTCTGCTGTCCCGCCAGCATGACGCGCAGGCTCTGTGAGAGCGAATGCAGAGCCGCCTTCGTGGCGCAGTAGGTCGCGAAGAACGGAAACGCGATGAACGATGCGATCGACGCGACGTTCACCACCACGCCCCCCCCGCCCGCGCTTCCGTTGCTCTTGAGGATCGGCGCGAACGCCTGGGTCATGGCCAGCACGGCGAAATAGTTGACCTCCATCTCTCGCCGTGCGTTGTCGATGCTCGTGCCGGCGAGGTCCGACGTGTTGTACGCCACGCCGGCGTTGTTGATCAGCACGTTCACGTCGCCGGCCAGCTTCGCCACCGCGGCGATGTCCGCCGGCTTCGTCACGTCGAGCTTCACCGCGACGACGCGCCCCTTCGACGCACCGACGAGGTCCTGCACCGCCTTCGGATCGCGGCTGCCGGCATAGACGCGCTTGGCGCCGCGGCTGAGCAGCTCTTCGACGATCGCCCGCCCGATTCCCCGGTTCGCACCGCTGACGAGCGCACTCACGCTGGAGATTTTCATCTGGGACTTCAATGGGGACATGAATAGCTCCTTGCTGTGCCAAGGCGTCGAAGTGACGCCGGCGACGTTGCGATGCCCCGGCGGACGATCAGGTTACACGCCTGCACGGGTCGCGTGATTTCACCACAACCCGGCGAGGATCGCTTCGATCGCGTCCGCCACGCCGTCCTGTTGGTGATGACCCGTCACGCGGTCGGCGACGGCGAGCACGCGCGGATCGGCGTTGCCCATTGCGATTCCCAGGTCGGCCTCGCGAACAATCCGAACGTCGTTGAGCCCGTCGCCGATCGCAGCGACGCGCACTCGAACGTCAGGGGACGCATCGCACGCGACGCGCGCGGGACCACTCGCCGCTCCCTTTGCTTGTCCCCTGTCGCCTGTCTCCTGCTTCTCCCCCCCCCTGGTCCTGCAATACCGCTGCACCATCGTCCATTTATCGACGTGATGATGGAACACTTCGAGCAGGTGCGTCGTCGAGCCGGTCGCGTGCGATTCCGTCACGGCCGACCAGTGCTGCAGGAAAGCGCGCTCGCCCAGAGAAATGCGGAGGCGCTCCGCGAGGGGCTCGAGTTTCGCGCTGCCCGCGACCGCGCCGACGCGCAGCGAATGCTCGGGGTGCTCATCGTGATCGATATGCTGGGCGTGGCGAAGCTCGACGGGCAGCGAGCCGAACCACCACCGCGACGCCGGGTCGAGCTCCGCCCCGCCCACCAGCAGATAGTCATAGCCCGTCGCATGCGCGTCCTTCAACACGAGCACGCGAAGCTCGTGTTCGAGCAGCGCGCTCGTCACTTCGATCACCACTTCGCGCGACAGCGCATCGCGATCCAGCGTCGCGCCCGTGGCGCAGTCGCACAGCAGCGAACCGCCCGCGGCGATCAGCAGCCCGTCGTGTTCCAGCGCGGTCAGCGCGTGGCGTGATTCCGAAAGCGACCGCCCCGTCGCGATGATCACTTCCAAACCCGATTCCCACGCGCGCTCGATCGCATTTCGATTGCGCCTGGACACGCCGCCATCGTGATCGAGCAGCGTGCCGTCGAGATCGATCACGAGCACGTCATACCGGCAGGAGGAAGAAGTCGCCGCTGGCTGCGGTTGCATCATCATCATGGCGGGGAAGATTATGGAGTTGCGTGCAGCCGGGGCAAGCCGGCGCTGGCGCGCCGAGCGACGGCCGCGGCGGAGGGCTGAGTCAACGAGCCGCGGCAATCAGAGCCGCGACCGGCAGGCAACGGTCTCCCGTCGCACTTCCGCGGGCTTGCGCACGCGGGTCTGAGAGGTTGACGTCGTGAAACTGGAACCCGCTGCACACCGCCACTGGCCGCCGCATTCGGGGCAGCGGTTGACGCGATGCGCCTGAGAGTCGCTCGCGGCGAGGCCGTAGCCGCAGGCGGGGCACAGGCCTTGCGCGGCGAAGGTGCGGCTGATGTGCCGCGTCGCCTCGAAGCGTGCCGCCCCCCCCTCGCCCCAGCGCCAGTGAATGATCGGAATGAGCAGACCGATCGCGGCGCTGACATAGTTTTCGACCGTCCAGGGGAAGCTGGTAAGTTGCAGAGCGAGAATGGCGAGCCCGCCGCAGGTCACCAAAGCGCCGCCGACGAGGTCGCCCACGTGCAGCCCCGCCGACACTTCGCTTCGGAAGAACCACGGCCGCCAGCGGCCGCGGCCGAATTCGTCGCGGCGCGCGCAGACGGCGCGAATGAGGTTTCGCTTCTGCAGCGTAATACCGCGACCCGCGTCGTCGCGGTTGACCGGTTTGGCGAAGCCGATGAGCGCGATGCAGCGCAGAGCGTGCACCTGGCTGATCGCCGGCTGGACGAGCGACAAAGGCATTCTCTCTACTCCTCTCGTCGTCGCGGGATTCTAGGCAGCGCCAGCGGAGCGGGCGCGATTCCACCTCCACCGGCGCGGTCGGATTCTTCTTCACCATGAATGAAGCTTTGTTCACGATGAAGCGCATGCAGGAAAGCCCATGCATGGCGATGCATGGGCTTGGGGAATCGATGTTTGCTGAGCGCGCGGGCCGGTCCTTATGCGGCCTCGGCGCGGAGCGCTTTGCGATTGCGCCCGACGGTGCGCTGATCCTCCGTCGCGCGGCGGGCTTGCTGCGTGACGAGTCGATGCAGCAATTCCTGGGGCGTGCGCGCCCAGACGTCGGCGCCGATTTCCTCGGCGAGTCCCTCAGCGCGGTTGAACACCCCGCCGCCGACGACAACCTGGACCTCGACCACGGCGTTCGCGCCCTCGGATGACGCGCTTGCCCCGCCGCCGGCAAAGCGAACGATGTCGATGAGCTGGCGGATGTTGGGAGCGTCGGCGGGAGCGCTGGCGAACATGAGCAGGACGTCGGGCTTGCGCTCGGTGAGTTCGCGCAGGATGTCGTCGTTGCGGACGCCGCCGCCGGCGAAGTGGACTGTGTAGCCGTCGGCCTCGGCGAGATCGGCCACAAGCTGCCCGGTCAGTTCATCCGCCTCGCCCGGGCCGCAGAACATCAGCAGCGACCGATCGCGGCTGGGCCCGCGCTGATAGTGCGGCTGGGCCTGGTTGACGAGCATGCGCAACAGTCGCGTGGCGTAATGATGCGCCAGCATCGAAAGCTGATCGCTGCGAAAGAGGTTGACCAGCGATTCCAGCGTGGGCCAGTAGATTTCGTGCGCGATGTCCTCGGCGGTGCAGCCCTCATCGAAGAGTTCGCGGATGATCTCGCGGCTGGCGATGCGGTCGCCTGAGGTGAGAGCGGGAAAGAGCCGCTCGATGTAAGAGTCGCTGTTCACGGATGGATTCTCCTCGTGGGAAGGCTGAGGCCGCCAGGCTCGGAACTTGAAGGCGTTGGCGTGTTGCGTGTGAGAATCGAACCGTGGCGGCGCGCGCCCGCAGTTTTGTCCGCGAACGAACATCGATCGTGATATCGGACTGCGATCGCGTCCGGATAATCCGCGAACGCTTCAGCAGCGATCGCCCGGGCGCAGAAACGGCGGAATTCAGGACGTGCGCGCCCCTGCGGATGAGTCAACGCGGAGGGCGCGGAGAGCGCGGAGAAACCGGCATGCGATCGAAGACTCAGATGCGCCCGATCGTCGCGGCGCATACGCCGAACGTCATTTGATGGATGCGAGCGCTCGCGAAGCCATGATCGCGCATGAGCTGCGCGAGTTGATCCGCCGCCAGGAACGTTTCGATCGATCGCGGGAGGTACCGGTAAGCGCCGCTGCGGTCGCGGGCGATGAGCGTCGCCGTCACGGGCATGACGCGGCGGCAATACAAGTTGTTCACCAGGCGGACGATCGGGTTGCGAGGATGGTCGAATTCGAGAATCACCAGCCGCCCTCCCGGTCGCAGCACGCGGCGAAACTCGCTGACGGCGAGCGATGGGTCCGCCACGTTGCGGATGCCGAACGCGATCGACACGATGTCGAAGCTCGCGTCGTCGAACGGCAGCTTCATCGCGTCGGCCTGCTGGTAGCGCGGGATCGGCGCGCCGGGACGGCGCTTGCGACGATTCGCCTTGGCGCGCGCCAGTTCGAGCATCGACGGCGTGAAATCGACGCCCGTGACGGACGCCGCCCGCGCGTCGCAGAACGCCTCCGCCAGGTCGCCCGTGCCGCACGCGACATCCAGCACGTCGTCCGCCGGCGCGACGTCGCACAGACGCACCGCCGCTCGCCTCCACGCCTGATCGCGGCCGAAGGAATGCAGGCGATTGTTGAGATCGTACGACCGGCTGATCGCATCAAACATCCGCTGGATGCGCTGCGGCTTGTCCGCAACCTGGTGCGGCCCCGTTAACAATTCCTCACGCGACCAGGCGCGCATGGCAGCAGGCGCGGCGACGGGTTCGAGCGGGCGGGATGGCGCAGCGGATGGATGCGTCATATAGGATGATGGATCATACTCGCACCGCGTCGAGCCGCGCTCGCAGTCGCGAGCCAACGGCTCGCGGAGGAGAACAACCTATGGCGCTTCGATCCGTAATCACTGCCGCGATTCTGACCGTGACGACGACGCTCGCCGGCTGCTCGACCAATCCCGCCACGGGGCGCAGCCAGTTCATCGTGTTGTCCTCTTCGGAGGTCCAGCAGATGGGTCAGGCCGCGACGCCGGAGCTGATCGCTGAATACGGCGGCGAGGCGAAGTCGCCGGAACTTCGCGCGTACATCAACGACGTCGGCCAGCGCCTGGCCGCGCAGATCGAAGGCGAATACGCGGACCTCACGTGGACGTTCTACGTGCTCGAATCGGACGTGATCAACGCGTTTGCGCTGCCGGGCGGCCGCGTGTTCATCTGCAAGGGGTTGCTCAGCGAGTTCGACAACGAAGCGCAGGTTGCCGGCGTGCTGGGCCACGAGATCGGCCACGTCACCGGGCGGCACGTCGATGAACGATTGAGTCAGGCGACGGCGGCGGAAGTGGGCCTCGGAGTGCTTGGGACGCAGTCGGAGTCGCAGCTCGCGATCATCGGCGGCAATCTCTTCGCGCAGGGATACCTGCTGAAGTTCGGTCGCGACCAGGAATCCGAAGCCGACATCCTCGGCGTGCGCTACATGGTCAAGGCCGGCTACGACCCCAAGGGCATGCGGCAGGTGCTCGATGTGCTGCGGGATGCTTCCCAGGGATCCAGCCCGCCCGAGTTCCTTTCCACCCACCCGCATCCGGAAACGCGCCTCGCGACGGTAAACCGCCTGCTAGCCGGGGAATATGCCTACACCCAGAACAACGCTGACTACAGCATGCACAAGCAGAGCTTCCAGAGCCGCGCGGCTCCGCACCTGAAGTAGAGGTCCGTGGCCGGAGATCAAACGTCGGAGGTCGGAGCGACATCGACTGGTTTCGCGAGCGCGCTTGTCCCGCTGTGCGACTCGGCGTTTCGCGAGCGGCCTCCATGCCGCGGACGTGAAAACGCCCGATCAGTCGCCCCATCAACCGATAGTCCCAAGGGTCGCCGAGGCCCCCCATCGTCACGGAATGTGCCCCATCGGGCAAAAGAGCTACAATCGCGGCCCAGCGCGGGGGCGCGCTTCCGAGGTTAAGCCCATGATCGCCGACGTTCGCACGTATATCTGGACCAGTGCCGACCAGCTAGGCCGCGAGGTCGCCCAGCACATGCGGGACAGAATGGCGGAGCGCTGGATGCAGATCGACGCCAGCGGAGCCGCCCACGAGCAGTCGATGGGCTGCGTGAGCGGGGCGTTCGTCCACGGCTTCCGCTCGGAGCTGCTGGAAGCGCACCTTCCCAACGAACTGGTCGCAGATTTCGTTTCCAAAAGCCCCCACCGGCGGATCGGCATCGCGGGCATCGACCCCATGGCGCCGGACGCGAGGGACCAGATCGACGCCGCGATCGGGTTGGGGCTGCTGGGCATTTCGATTTCGCCCGTTTGGCAGGGCTTCCACCCAACGCATTCGTCGGCGCAGGACGTGTACGACCGGGCGGCC
>CAZLDF010000419.1:0-6207 GCA_964558095.1 uncultured Isosphaeraceae bacterium
CGCGGTCGAGCAGCCGCACCTGCGAAGCATGATGGAGCGCGTGCTCAAGAGCCACCTGCACTCGGACATGGAGTCGGCGCGCGAGAACATCCGCCAGTGGAAGAGCACCGCTCAACTGCCCGGCTCATGGAGCAACGAGCACTCGACTTCCACCCTCGGCCAGCCGCCGCATTGGATCGAAATCGAATCGACCCAGTCCGACAAGGGCGCGACCACGACCAATTCCGCCGAAGCGAACTCGCCGGTTTCGAGCAACGATTCGCTCGAAGCCGACGGCTCCGCGGAAGACGCCGTGGAAGTGACGGAGGCCGACACCGACCCTTTTGAAACAGGCGCGTCGACGTCGTTCGACGACGCGCCAGGCATCGACGGCATGGAAATCACCGAGCCCGGCTTCAGCATCGACTCGAATGTCGAGCTCACGTCCGCGTTCAGCGACGAACCCGGATTTGAGTCCTCGCCCGAGCAGAGCACCGCGACTGAGTCCACCGACTTCAGTGCGGAGACCACTGCTGACGCGTCGCAGTCGATGACCGACTGGTACGACTCGACCGAGTCGTCCGAGCCAAGCGAGTCGCAGCAGTCTTCAACGACGTGGGAGTCCGACAGCTTCGAGTCGAATGAGAGAGTGGAGAGCTACTCGAGTTCCTTCGACGATTCGGAGGTCGTTTCAGGCGACGACTGGTCGCGAAGCGACAACGAGTTCTATCGCAACTTCCTCGCCGACTTCTTCAAGGCGATCGGCATGCCGACGATGACGGGGCCCGCGACGGCGACGTTTCAGGGCATTTCGCAGGCCGACTACGACGTGCATGAAGGCGCCTCCGACATGCCCAGCGCGCTCCAGC
This sequence comes from uncultured Isosphaeraceae bacterium, assembly GCA_964558095.1. Classification (GTDB taxonomy): domain Bacteria; phylum Planctomycetota; class Phycisphaerae; order Phycisphaerales; family SM1A02; genus CAZLDF01. Next base: position 849 of record CAZLDF010000419.1, read on the forward strand.
AGACCGACTATGCCGGCGCCGTGTCCGACAGCGTGATCGAGGAGTGAGAGAGCCAGCGTTCGATTTTCGCACGATCACACCAGGATGAACCTCAGGTTCCCGCCGCCGGCGGGAATCCTGCTTCGGGAGACGACTCACGATGACACCTCGTTTGAACACACCTCTGGCTCTTTCACTGTGCGGCCTGCTCCTGACGGGGATGGGCGGCTGCGCCACCAGCAAGGTCGGCAAGGAAATGCGCACGCAGGCGCAGAACCGCATGGACGCCGTCAACGCCCAGCTCAGCTATGACCAGGCGCATGACTCGTTCAAGGTCGGCGAGTTCGACGGCGCGCTGACGCACATCCAAGCCGCCATCGCGCGATATCCCGACGAAGCGCAGTTCCACATTCTCCACGGCCGCATTCTGCTGGAGATGGGCAACCTCGAGCCTTCCGCCAGCGCGTTCGAAGCCGCCGTCGCCACCCAGGCCGACGTCGATCGCGAGAACATCGCGAGCGAAAGGCTGAGCCTCATCGACAAGACGATGGCGACGGCGCATTACTACCTGGGCATCATCTTCCAGCGATGGTCGAACGATCAGACTTCGTTCGATCACTACAGCCAGGCGATGGAGCTCGACACGGAGAACGTGCAGTACGTGCTCGCCTCCGCGGAAGCGCTGATCGCGCTGCAGCGATTCGAAGAGGCGGAACAACTCATCATCCCGAAGATGGATTACTTCGAGCACAACGCGGCGCTGCACCACCTGCTGGGGCAGATCGCCATGCTCAAGGGCCAGGCCGATCAGGCCGTGCAGAAGTACGAAGAAGCGCGCTTGCTTCGCCCGGACGATCAGTTCCTGCTCGAGGAGCTCATCTGGACGCAGTACGGCGCCGCGATGTACGGCAAGTGCTACGAAACGGTCAAGGAGTACCAGATTCGCTTCCCCGCCCCCAAGGGCGACGAGCGGATGGACCTCGAACACCTGGAAGCGCGATGCCTGGCGCTGATGGATCGCACGCAGGATGCGCGCAATCTGTACCTGCGGCTGTCACGCGAGAAGCCCGGCGACGCCGACGTCTGGAGCGAACTCGGCGCAGTCGCGTGGGAGTTGGGCGACTATCGCCGCGTCGCGCTGTGCGGGGTGCGCATCATCGCGCTGAGCCCCAATCGCTACGAAGGCTACCTGCTCAAGGCCATCAACGAACAGCATCACGGCAACGCCGCCGAGGCGATGGAGCTGCTGCGACAGGCCGCCGACCTCGCGCATGACACGCCCCTGCCGCACATCATGCTCGGCCGGGCGCTCGAACAGAATGGGCAGGTCGGCGAAGCGATGCTGGCCTACGGCACGGCCTTGCAGATCGAACCCGATCACGAGGAAGCCCAGGTCCTGCTCGCCAACCTCAACGTGCTTCAACAGCAGCAGCAGCAGCAGATGACGGTCGTGCCGACGGAGCAATGACGCGGGAGAGTGGAGAGAGGAAGTCGGAGGTCAGAAGTCAGAGGTCAGATGTCAGGGAAGAAGAGGTCAGAAGTCAGAGGTCAGTCGGAAGTCCAAGCCATCGCGTGCGCGCTGACCTCTGATCTCTGATCTCTGACCTCTGATCCGCGACCTCTGACTTCTGATCGGCGAAGGAGGTTGAATGCGGGCGGGGAAGATCGCGAGTGTGTTGGTCGCGGTGGCGCTGGCGGCGGTGGCTGCGGGTGTGTATTTCATCACCTGCCAGTTGCAGAACACCGGCCTGCTCGAGAACCCGCACCAGTCCGCGACGACCGGCGCGCTCGCGCTTTTCGGCATCTCCGTCGTCGTCTTCACCGCCGTCATCCTGCCGGTCGTCAGCGTGTGCGATGGCGCGCTGCAGCGACTGCGTTCCTACATCGACAGCGCGGGGACGGACGACAAGACCGCTTCGCCCGACGTGATTTCCAAGTGGCTTCAGCCTGTCAGCCGCGCGTTCATCGGCGCGGTCGATCGCTTTCAGCAGCGCGAGCAGAACCTCAAGCACCAGCTTCGCGACCTGGAGATTCGCCACCGCGTGTCGGAATCGCAGCGGCGGCAGATCGAGGCGGTGCTGCATTCGCTGCGTGATCCGGTGGTGGTGACGGACGCCTACGGCGAGATTCTGATGGCCAACGAAGTCGCAGCGCAGACCTTCGACTTCAAGGTCGCCGAGGCCATGCACAAGCCCGTGACCGAGGTGATCTCCAACCGGCGCTTGTGCCAGCTCATCATGGGTGCGCGCGAGCACGCGAACTTCAACGAGCGGCGGCATGTCGAACACGAGCTGGAAACGGCCGAGGGCGAGAAGCGCGCTTACGACATCTGCCTTTCGTGCGTCGAAAACCACAAGCACGAGGTCGGCGGCGTGGTCGCCATCCTGCACGACCTCACCCGCGAGCGCGAAGTCTCGCAGATGAAGAGCGATTTCGTCAGCAAGGCCAGCCACGAACTGCGAACGCCGCTGTCGTCGATTCGCGCGTACGTCGAGATGCTCGTCGATGGCGAAGCGCAGGACGAGGCGTCGCGGCAGGAATTCTGCAGGATCATCCACGCGGAAACCGATCGCCTGGGCCGCCTGATCGACAACATGCTGAACATCAGCCGCATCGAGGCGGGGATCGTGCAGATCGAGCGCGAGAACGTGAATCTGCAGAAGATCATTCACCGGGCGATCGGCACGATCGAGCCGCAGGCGCGCGAGCGGAAGATCAACGTGCACGACAAGCTGGCGCCGGTCGATCTGACGGTCGAAGGCGACGGCGACATGATCTATCAGGTCGTGCTGAACTTGTTGTCCAACGCCGTCAAGTACACGCCGGAGGGTGGCCGCGTGACGGTTTCGGCGGACTCGGACAACCTGACTCGGAGCGTGCTGGTGTGCGTGAGCGACACGGGTCTGGGCATTCCGCCTGACTCAATGCCCAAGCTGTTCGACAAGTTCTATCGAGTTGAAAACTACAAGCGTGTGGCGAAGGGCACCGGGCTTGGATTGAGCCTGTGCAAGCACATCGTCGAGACGCTGCACCATGGCCAGATCGGCGTCGAGTCGCAACTGGGCATGGGGTCGAAGTTCTGGTTCTCGGTTCCAATGCGGTACGCCGGTTCGAGTCTTGCGGCGTAAGACCAAGATGAAGTTGCGAGGTGTGATGCGATGCCGCTTCGAATTCTGATTGTCGATGACGAGGCGCACATTCTCCAGGTGCTGAGCCTGAAGCTGCGCAACGCCGGCTACGAGGTGCTGACCGCCGCCGACGGCGAGGAAGGCCTCGAGTTCGCGCTGCGCGAAAAGCCCGACCTGGTCATCACCGACTTCCAGATGCCCTACATGACCGGCCTGGAGATGTGCAAGGCGATGAACCAGCAGGAACGCACGAAAGAAATCCCCGTCGTCATGCTCACGGCGCGCGGCTATGCGCTTGAGAACGACGACCTGGCCGCCAGCAACATCAAGGAAGTCCTCAGCAAACCCTTCAGTCCGCGGTCGGTGCTGCAGCTCGTTGAGCGCCTCCTGGCCGCTCGCAACAACAGCGCTGGAAAGGCGCGCAACCAGGCCGCATGAACGCCACAGCCACCATTCCGACCTTCGCCAACCTCCCCTCGCTGCGGTCGCGACTGCAGAAGGTGGGTGTGCCGCTGTTCACCTGCGGCAACGAGGGGTTGCTTTCGGCATCCGATCCCGCGGACGGCACGTGGATCGAACAGCTTCTGACGCGCGGCCGGCTGCTGGTGCAGCAGCTTCCTTCGCTGACGGCGGCATGGAACGAGGAAACGGAGCCCGCCGAAGTCGAAGTGTTTCCCGGCCTGTGGCTCGTGCCGATGGGCCTCCGCAACCGGCGCGAGCGCACCGGCTACGTCGTCGCCGTATTGATCAGCGACGAGTTCGAGCGTTCCGAGCAGCTTGCGGCGCTGTGCCAGTCGGCCGAGATGGACGTGCAGTTGTGCCGCGGGACCATCGCCAAGCTGCCCCCGATCAGCGGCGCGGATGTACCGCGGTTGGCGCAGATGGTTCGTTACGTTTTCGATGACGCCTCGCGCGAGCAGGCGGGCGAAATGGCGATGCACAGCATCAGCCAGCAGCTCGCCGAGTCTTACGAGGAAATCAGCCTCCTCTACAAAATCACGCAAAGCATCACCGACGTCGAGCAGCCCGACCGCTTCGTGCAGATCGTCTGCGATGAACTGCTGGGGACACTTTCCTATGCGTGGATCGGCGCGCTGATGAGCCCCGACCGCGAGAAGCTCAAGCGACTGGCGGGAACGTTGACGATCGCCGGCGACCTGCCGACGTCCAAGCGCATCATCCGCCCGTTGATGGAAGGCATGCTCGCCGAGGCGGTGCCCGACGCGCCGATGGTGCTCGAACCGACTCGCAACCCGAAGCACGCGTGCTATCAGGCGCTGGGCGAAACGGTGCTGGTGCATCCGATCGGCCACGAAGGCGAAGTGATCGGCATCTTCGTCGCGGGCGAAAAGCAGGGGCCCGACACGCACGCCTCCTCCGGCGACATGAAGCTGCTTGGCGCCACGGCCAGTCACACCGCCATCTTCCTTGAAAACTCCGCGTTGTACGAAGACCTCAACGCGATGTTCCTCGGCACGCTCGAAGCGCTCACAGCCTCCATCGACGCCAAGGATCGCTACACCTGCGGTCACTCGCAGCGCGTCGCGCAACTGACGCAGCAGCTTGCCGCGGCGATCCGGCTGGATGAATACACCGTCGGCCGGGTGCGCATCGCCGGCCTGGTGCACGACGTCGGCAAGATCGGCGTGCCGGAGCACGTGCTCACCAAGCCCGGCAAGCTCACCGAGGAAGAGTTCGCGGAAATCCGCAAGCATCCTGAAATCGGCTATCGCATCCTGCGCGACATTCCGCGCCTTCACGACGTGCTCGACGGCGTGCTCTATCACCACGAACGCTGGGACGGCCACGGCTATCCGCACGGACTGCAGGGCCAGGAAATCCCGCTCGTCGCGCGCCTCATCGGTCTCGCTGACTCATTCGACGCCATGAGCTCCACGCGAACCTATCGCTCGGCGATGTCGCGCACCCAGGTGCTCACCGAAATCATGCGCTGTTCTGGCAGACAGTTCGATCCCACGCTGGCGCCCGTCTTCGTCAAGCTCGACTTCTCCGAGTACGACCGGCTGGTGATCGAGCACCGCGCCAACGAGGCGATCGTGCCACAGTTTCGAGGAGACGCCGCATGAAGCTTAGCTATGAAGATCACAAGGCCGTCAGCGTGATCACCATCAGCGGCGAACTGACGGCCGACCAGGCGGACTCATTCCGCCGCAAGCTGCTCGATCGGTTCACCGCGGGCATCCGCGACGTCGTGCTCGACCTGGAGCATCTGCGCCTGATCGATTCCGCCG
>CAZLDF010000420.1:0-3844 GCA_964558095.1 uncultured Isosphaeraceae bacterium
GGCGGTCGTGCTCGACCTACACACGCCCGGCGGCGACATGCTCGCCACGCTCGACATCTGCAACCTCATCAAGGACCGCAACGACACGCCCGCCAACATCGTCGCGTGGATCAATCCGACGGCGTATTCCGCGGGCACCTACATGGCGCTGGCCTGCCGTGAGATCGTCGTCGCACCCAATGCGCGTTTCGGCGACGCCGCACCGATCCAGGCCGCGCCGGGAATGGGGATCATCCCGCTGCCTCAGAGCGAGCGAGCCAAGACCGAAACGCCCTTGCTCGCGGAAGTCATCGATTCGGCGAGGCGAAATCATTATGACGAACTCCTTGTGCAGGCTTTCGTCAGCGTCGGCGTTGAGTTGTGGCTGATCGAGAACGTGAAGACTGGCGAGCGAATCTTCGTCGATCGCGAAGAATACGAGAATCTCTTTGGCGCCGAACCGCAGCAGCAGATCACCTCGATTACGCCGCCGCCCCACTTGATCGTTACGCCGCGCAGTTCCCCGACCGGCATACTCTCTCCGGATGACTTGAGCGCCGTCGAGTCGAGCCCCTATACGCCAGAGCAGCAACTGGCGGACATTCAGAGAGCGCAGACGCTGCCTTCCTATCGCACCCTGCCTTCGCCGTCGGAAGCCGCCGAATGGCGCATGGTGGGCCAGATCGACGCCAACGATCGCCTGCTCGTCGTCAGCGCCGCCGAGGCCCGGCACTTCGGTCTGGCGCAGGCGACGATCGCCAACGACGAAGAGCTCAAAGCGTTCTTCGGCGCGAACACGCTCACCCGTCTCGATCAGAACTGGTCGGAATCGCTCGTGCGCGTGCTCACGAACTTCTGGTTCCGCATCGTGCTGATCATCATCTTCCTCGTCTGCCTGTTCGTGGAACTGGCGGCGCCGGGCTTCGGCGTCTTCGGCGTGACGGCGCTCATCGCGCTGCTCATCCTCATCGGCGCGCCCGCGCTCGTCGGCATGGCGCAGTGGTGGGACATTCTGCTGATCGTCGTCGGCATCGCGCTGGTCGGCGCGGAGCTGTTCATCATCCCCGGCTTCGGCATCGCCGGCGTCGCCGGCGCCGTCTGCCTGCTCGTCGGAATGGTCGGAACCTTCGTCTCCGGCGACATTTCCTCCTCCGCGGGACAGGAGCAGGTCGTCAGCGGGCTGCTCGCCACGCTTACAGGCGTCTTCGGCGGGGGCATCGCCATCTGGATCGCCTCGCGCTGGGTGCGCACCTTCCCCTTCTTCCAGCGCTTCATCCTCAGCGCCGAACTCGCCTCCGCGACGGCGAACAAACGAACGCGATCGCGCAGCCTCATCGAAGCCATGGGGCCGGCGAAGAGTCCCACCGGCATCGCCAGGAGCCAGGAAGGCGTCGCGCACACCGACCTGCGCCCGGCCGGTCGCGCCTTGTTCGACGGCCGCATCGTCGATGTACAATCCGACGGCTCATATATCGACAAGGGCAAACGCATTCGCGTGGTCAATGTCGGGCGGTATGTGATCGACGTCGAGGAAATCGATTCATGACGATGACGATGCTTACGAGCCTGCTGGCGCAGGCGGCCCCGGCCCAGGCCGCAGACACCGGCGGCAACGACATCTATCTCATCTGGGGCGGCCTGCTCGTCGCCTCCGCCATCGTGCTCTTCCTGCTGGAACTCTTCGTTCCCTCCGGCGGTTTGATCGGCATCCTCGCCGGCGTCGCCGCCATCGGTTCGATCCTCTCGTTCTTCATGTACGACCAGACGATCGGCTTCATTTCGCTGGGCCTGTATCTCGTGCTCGGACCGATCGTTACGATCGCCGTGTTCAAATTCTGGCTGAACTCTCCGCTGGGCAAATCGATGGTGCTTGGCGGAACCACCTCCGTCGATGAGGCGGGCGAATCCGCCGACCAACTGACCGGCGGCGAGATCGCGCGCCTCCAGCGCACCGAGAAACTCCGCGCCCTGATCGGCATCGAGGGCAAGACCGTCACCGCCCTGCGGCCCGTCGGCGTGGTCAAGATCGAAGGCCAGCGCGTCGATGCCCTCGCCGAAACCGGCATCATCGAAGCCAACACCCCGGTCGTCGTCACCGAGGTGTACGACAACCAGATCAAGGTCCGGGCGGTCGATGCCGAAGGCTGATCGCCCCCCACCTGAAAACGACACGGGACGATTCGCTCGACTCCTCGCCAACCGACGCCGCCCGAATGCGGTAGGATGCCTCTCCAGTTACGGGTCGGTCCCATGGTTCTTTGAGGTCCAATGAGCATGATGACGCACGCATTGACATATACGCTCGCGCTTGAGGTGGGCTGGTGGATCGCGATCCTCGGCGCCGTCGGCATCATCGGCCTGTTCCTGCTCTACATGGTGGGAACCATCTTCAGCCTCTGGTTCCAGGCGATCGTCTCCGGCGCGCCCATTCGTCTGCTCGACCTCATCATGATGCGCTTCCGCAAGGTCGATCCGAAGGTGATCGTCTTCAACCGCATCAGCGCGAAGAAGGCGGGGCTGGAGATCTCCGCCGATCAGCTCGAATCGCACTACCTCGCGGGCGGCCGCGTGACGAACGTCGTGCGCGCGATGATCGCCGCCGACCGCGCGCAAATCGACCTGCCCTGGGACCGCTGCACCGCGATCGACCTCGCCGGCCGCGACATCCTCGAAGCCGTGCGCACGAGCGTCGATCCGAAGGTGATCGATTGCCCGCAGGTCTCCGGCGAAAAGAGCACCATCGACGCCGTATCCAAAGACGGCATTCAGCTCAAGGCCAAAGCCCGCGTCACCGTGCGAACCAACATCGCCCGTCTCGTCGGCGGCGCAACCGAAGAAACCATCATCGCACGCGTCGGCGAGGGCATCGTCTCCGCCATCGGCTCATCCAACTCCCACAAGGAAGTGCTCGAAAACCCCGACCGCATCAGCAAGGCCGTGCTCGCGAAGGGCCTGGACTCCGGAACCGCGTTCGAAATCCTTTCGATCGACATCGCCGACGTCGATGTCGGCGAGAACATCGGCGCGACGCTGCAAACCGCGCAGGCCGAGGCCGACAAAAAGCGCTATCAGGCCCAGGCCGAAGCGCGGCGGGCGATGGCCGTGGCGCAGGAAGCCGAACACCAGGCCGAGGCGCAGAAGAACCGCGCCTTGGTGGTCCTCGCCGAGGCCGAAGTCCCCAAGGCGATGGCCGACGCCTTCCGCAGCGGCCACATGGGCATCATGGACTATTACCGCATGAAGAACGTTGTCGCCGACACCTCCATGCGCCAATCCATCGCCGGCGGCGGGGAAAGCGGCAAGGCGTAACGCACGTTACGTGAGGGCGACCAACACAACAGTGGCACAGGCGTTGGGGGGTCGCCTGTGTTCGCATCTTCGGCCTCGATGGCCGAAGATGCGATACCGCACGGCAATTCGCTTCGATCTGGGAGGTGCTCTCATAAACGCATCCCGCCCGTCCGCAGCTTCTGCGCTGCTTTCCTTCGCGCGATGCGGTTTTCTTCAGCCTCGAACCCCGATCCACGATGATTCCGCGCTCTTGTTCAGCGCGCTTTTCCATGTCATGGTCGCCGATTCTCCGCTCGCGAGCAGGCATTGTCGCGCGCTGAGCGCACACCCTCGCGTCGAAACTCGCCAAGTCGCGCAAAAACGTGGTCAAATGCACGTCATCACTCGCCCGATGCGCCTCGTATTTGACCAGATGCGGGCCGCATTTGGCGATATGCGTCTCGTATCTGGCGAAATGCGAGTTGCATTTCGCCAGTTGCGGCCCGTATTTGGCGAAATACAAGCAGTATTTGACGGCCGTTTTCTCTCCCGCCGCTAGCTCCGGCGCGGATTCGGGCAATTCATTGGGCCCCCC
>CAZLDF010000421.1:0-7642 GCA_964558095.1 uncultured Isosphaeraceae bacterium
GCAGTTGACCCCGCGAAGAAAGAAGTTGAGCAGGCCCTGGCCTGTCGCGGCGTCGTCGAACACGTTGCCGGCCAGCGACGCCTTCGCGGCGTGATCGATGAACTGCCGCAGGCGATCGGCGGCGGAACGCACGCTTTCCAGGAAGAACGCATATACCGCCGCATATCGCGAGGGAAGCTGAGCTGGATGCAGGTCCCAGCCCTGATAGAACGCGTGTCGCAGTGAATGACGCACGTCGTTGTAGTGCATGCGCCACGCGCCGTGAACAGCGCGGCGGTTTTCCTCCAGTTGCGCCTGCGAGAGCCTGGTGCCCGCCGCGGCGCGGTGCGGCTCGACGGGCAGAATGTTCGTCGCGCCGTCGGAGAGCACGACGCCGCGGCCCGCGAGCGAAACTTGCATCATGTGCCGGGCGAAATCGCACGCAGGATGCGTCATGTGCTGGTGCTGCGCGGTGACGCTGCAGCTCGCGGTATAGTCGTACACGCCGAAGTGTGCGCCGATGCACCGCCCGCGGGAGGCATCCACCAGCCGCGGCGGATTCGATCGTCCCTCGGCGTCGATGATCGATTGCGGCGTCTCGATCATCAGTTCCATCTTCAGCGTCCCCGGCGCGATGGACAGGCGAGATTCCAATACCTCGAAGAGTTCGGCCAGCGCCTCGACCTGCGCGGGAAGCATGACTTTCGGCAGCGTGACGACGAACCCCGGCGGCAGCTTGCCGGACGATTCGGTCGCGAGGGCGGTGAGAAAGATGTCGAGCGTGCGCCATGCTCTGCGATAAAGTTCGCTTGAGAACGGCTTGATGCGAATGCCGACGAAAGGCGGGAGTGTGCCGTCGCGCATGCCGCGCGCGACCTGGCGGGCCGCGGCGTCGGCGGCCGAGTCCTCTTCGTCGTCCGGGCGATGGCCGAAGCCGTCTTCGAAGTCGATTCGAAAGTCCTCGACCGGCTCGCGCGCGAGCTTCTCACGAACGCGATCGAAGATGACGCGTCCGAAACCGGCCTGCGGGTTGAGTCCCAAGGCCTCGGCGAAGGTCGGCGCGTCCGGGGCGTAGGCGTCCATGATCCGCAGCGCCGCCGCGCCGAGCGAGCGTGCGACGTCGCTGCGAAACAGATGCGCGCCGCCATAGACGGTGTGCACGGGCTGGCGCTGCGCGCCGTCGCCGGGGAACGTCAGCGCCAGTTCACGGTGAGCTTGGTGAAGGCGCTCGCGAACCGCGGCGACGGCGTCGGCGTCCAGCGAATGCTGCATGCGGCGCATCATACCGCCGCGAAGCGGGCTAGCGCTGTCAGTCGTTGTCGCGTCGCTCGAGCTCTTCCTCGGCTTCTTCCTCGCCGGCGTGGTGCCCGGCGACGTAACCTGTCGCGCCACCGGCGGCGGCGCCAGCCAGCACCGCGCACGACGTCAGCGGCGCGCTCCACAACACCATCGCCGCGCACGCAAGGATCAGGCGCAAAACCGGCGGGACTTCGCGTCGTCGATCGGACGTTGAGCGGGACTTGCTGCGAATGGTCGTCATGGTCTCATCTCCTTCTCATGTGCAGTCGTGAAGCAGAATGGGCGGAGACCGCCCCGTAAGCAGGTAGTCTCCGCCCGGTTCAGGCAAGCGCTGCGTGACTGATGTCGCGTCAGCGCTGTGAGGAGGAATCTTTAGCGGACTGTTCCTTCCAGTTCTTCGAGCGGTTGAGATCAAGCTTGGGCGCCTTGACCTCGTGATAGTCACGCACGGTCTGCGCGAACTCGGCGCTGTTGAGGTCGCTCACGCCGTCCTTGGAGAGCTTGGGCGCGAGCTTGAGCTTGGCGAGCGGGAGCTTGGAATAGAGCTTTTCGTCGCCGCCGTAGGAGAGCGCCTTGCAGGGGATGGCGTAGTCCACCGCGTCGATGCCCATGACGCCGCCGACGGAAACGATGGCGAACGCCGCCGATCCGCTGCGCGCCTCGAACACGACTTCGCTGATCGTGCCGAACTCTTCGTTGTCCGCAGAGATGACCACGCCGCCCGGCATGTCGCTGGCGAACGCATACACCGGGTGGTCGGAGCTCATGTCCATTTCGTCCCACTCGGGCTTGCCGGCGTCATCGCGGAGCTTCATCGTCTCGCCGTCCTTTTCGAATCGCACGGACTTGGCGATGAAGACGCTTTCGCCGTCGGCGTCATGCGTGGCGTAGGCGTTGATGGTGACGAAGTCGCCCTCGGCCGGCTGGCGATCCTGCCGCGTGAGGTACGAAGGCGGCGCGACCAGAATCGTCCGCCGATCCTCCGTGTCCTGCGGCTGCACGATCACGGAGTAATACTCCTGGCCTTGGGCCGATTTCGCCTGTCGATTGACGGCGACGATCTTGCCGTTGAGGGTGTGCGGCTGGCCCTGATCGAAGAGCCAGGTATACTCGTCATAGCCCTTGCGCTGCTCGAACGCCTTGAATTCGTCGCGCTCGCCGAAGATGCCGCGCATGGTGCTCGCCCAGCCCTCTTCTTCGAGCAGCGAGAGATTCTTGCGATCGAAATCGGGCAGGGCTTTGATCTGTTCAGCGGTGATGTGGACGGTGTAGCGATTCTCTTTCGAATTCCATTCGAGAGCGCCGTAGGGCACGACGAATTCCTTGTCGCCGATGCCCATGAAGAATCCGCCGCCGGTGCTCAGCACGCCGTAGGCGATGCGACCGTCGCGGCCATCGACGATCAGGTCGTCGATCTTGCCGCGCTCGGAATCCGTGTAACTGGCGACCGGTGCGCCGATGAGTTCATCAGCGGAAACGTACACGGCGCCGGAGGCCCTGGCCTCGGCCTGGTTCTTTTGATTTTTCTTGGGGTCCTGGTTTTTCTGGTCCGCGGTTTGGGCAAAGCCGGCGCCGGCCAGCGCCAGCCCCATCGCGCCGCACGCGGTGAGAGTGATGAAGCGCTTCATGGAGTGGTCTCCTTTCGTGTCACGTGTGCAGTGTGCATTCGGTGCGCATCGCCGGCCTTTCCGGGAAGAACGTCGGCGCGCCGCGCCACGGGCGCGACGCCGGAAGCCGCCGGAATGGCGTAGCGGCTTCACTGAAAGTCCTACGGCGCGGGGATGAGCGCTCACTGAAATTGAAGTTAAGATGCCTTCATTCGGGCGATGGTGGCCGGGGAACGGCGGCCATTCGATGCGAATTGCGATCCGATGCCTTGCATCTTCGTATAGGCTACGGGACAATGAACGCCGAATGACCGCGCGGCGAAACGAGGCAGTGGACAGTCGCCAGCGGGTATCGGCGCGACGCAACGCGACGTGACGACGAAAGGAACGTTGACCATGCGCATGCTCGTCGTGGAAGACAATCCGAAGATGGCGGATGCGATTCGAAAGGGCCTGACGGAGCACGGATACACCGTGGACGTGTCCACCAGCGGCTTCGAGGGCGAGGAGATGGCGGCGCGCGAAAATTACGACGTCGTCATTCTCGATCTCATGCTCCCGGACATCGACGGCGTGGAAGTCTGCCGCAACCTGCGCCGCCGGCACGTGGCGACGCCCATTCTGATGCTCACCGCGCTCTCCGGAACGAAAGAGAAGGTCACCGGGCTGGACGCCGGCGCCGACGATTATCTCACCAAACCCTTTGAGTTCGAGGAACTCGTCGCGCGCATCCGCGCGCTGCTCCGCCGGGGCGAAGCGTCGGAATCGACCACGCTCAGTTGCGACGACCTCGTGCTCGACCTGAGCAAGCGCACGGCGGAGCGCGGCGGCGAGAAGATTCGGCTGTCCAACAAGGAGTTCGCGCTGCTCGAATTCATGCTTCGCCGCCCCAACCGCGTGCTCACGCGCCAGACGATCGCGGAGAAAGTCTGGGACATCAATTATGAACCCTCCAGCAACGTGATCGACGTGTATGTCTCGGCGCTGCGGCGGAAGATCGACCGCAACTTCGCCCGGCCGCTGATTCACACCGTCGTCGGGATGGGCTATCGGTTCGGCGTGATGGAAGAGGAACCGTCGGTCGAGGCGCGGGCGTAGCGCCGCGCTGCGACCGCTGCACATGGCGCTGCCCCATCTGACACTGCGGCTGAAACTGACCTTGTGGTTCCTGGGCATTTTTGCCGTGGTGTACGTGGGCGTGGCGCTGGGCGCGTGGCTGGTGCTCGAGGACGCCGCCGACCGTGAGATGAATCAATATCTTCAGAGCGCTGCGATCGGTGCTGCGGAGCAGCTTCGCCGCGCCGGCTTCGTCCCCCCCAACGATCTTGCGCCGTTCCAGCCGATCGATCGGCAGTTTGTGATTCTGGCGCTGCGCGACCCCTCCGGAGCGGTCGTCGCCTCTTCGCCGAACGTTGACGCCGCGGCGCTTCCGCCGATTGATTCGGGCGAACGCGATGACGACATTGTTCTGCACGAGCTTGATGGCGGGCAATCGCAGTCGCTGCTGGGCCGGGCGATGGAAAGCCGCGCTGTGACGCTGCGCTTCAATTTGCCGGATCAGGGAGTGCATTACCTTGACGTGGCGCGGACCGCGAGCGTGGATTCGGTCGGCCGGGGGTTGCTGCTGTGGATCGTGTGCGCCGGCGCCGCCGCGGCGCTGGTGGCGTCGTCGATGGTGGCGTGGCTCGTGGCAGGACGCGCGGTCGAGCCGCTTCGCCAGGTCGCGGCGGCGGCGCGCGAAGTCGATCCCGCACACATGGAAACTCGCGTGCGCCTCCAATCGACCGACCCCGAAGTCGAACGCCTGCAGTCTGAACTCAATGATGCGCTCGAACGGCTTGAGCGCGGCTATCGCGCGCAGCAGCAGTTCATCAGCAACGTCGCCCACGACCTGAAGACGCCGATCGCAGTGATGCTTACCGAGGCGCAGGTGTACCGCACCGACGCGACGAGCTCCGACGAAGCGGAGGCCTATCGCCGAAGCGTGATCGAGGAGATGCGGCGACTGAGCGGCCTGGTCGAGGGGTTTCTGGTGCTGACGCGCACCGATCAAAGCGAGGCGCTGGCGCGCCGCGCGCCGGTCGAACTGAACGACGTCGTGCTCGAAAGCGTGCGCCACTGCGAGCCGGAGGCGTCGCAGTTCGAAGTCAAGCTGCAGGTGCGGCTGCCCGAGCCGGACCACGCGGGCGCGGCGCCGGAAGTGTTCGGCGACGCGGACCTGCTGTGCACCATGCTCGACAATCTCGTGCAGAACGCCATTCGCCATTCTCCCGCGCGAGCGCAAGTCGAGTTGTCGCTTGAAGTCTCCGACGGCCTGGGCGTGCTGCGCGTGCGCGACTTCGGGCCGGGCGTCGCGCCGCAGGACATCGACCGCATTTTCGATCGCTTCGTGCGCGCCAGCTCCGAACGCAGCCGCAGCGGCGGCACGGGTCTGGGACTTGCCATCGCGCGCAGCGTCGCGCAATCGCACGGCGGGATGATCAGCGTGGCCAACTGCCCCGACGGCGGTTGCCGGTTCACTGTCACGCTTCCTCTCTACCGCCCGCCGCAGCCCGACGGCACGAGCGGCGATCGCGAAGTATGAGCGGTTTTTCACCGCAGTTTCAGCAAGCTCTCATGGCGAAAGCCGATAATGAAGTGGACCCCCGCCGACGCTTTTTTCCGGGAGGAACATACTGCTGATGGGAGCGGCGCAGCCTGCATTTCTAGGAATTCCCCGCGTCTGCCTTCGCGTTCGCGATCTGGATGCCAGCGAGCGGTTCTACCGCGACGTGTTTGGATGTGAGCACGCCTCAGCTGCGCCGCCGCCGTCGCGGACACGCCACTTGCGCCTGCAATCGTGCGAGGGGCTCGACGGTCCGGAAATCGAACTGCTCGCGGGACGCCCGCAGCAGGGGCTTTCGACGCTCGATCATTTCAGCCTGCTCGCGGCGGACGTCGAGGACGTGCGGCTGATCCACGACCGCGCGGCGGCGGCGAACGCGCGCCTGACCCCGCCGCGAATCGACGAATACGGCCGCTATCTTTTCTTCGTGTTCGACCCCGACGGGCACAAGATCGAAGTCTTCGCGCACGCGCCGGCCGACTTCTCGACTGAATCGCCGCAGTAGCGTGCGAAAGCGAGCGCGGCGCTTCGCGATCGGGCGGGCTCATGTGTTATCGTGTCGAGCCGTGCAGAGCCTGAGTGCGATCATTCTGGTCACGATCCTGGCGCGCATCGCGCCTCTCTCCGAAGCCGATCGAGCGATGCTCCGATCGGTGGACGACGGGTCGGATGTGTTCGTCGAGCCGGCGCTGCCGGTGCTGCTCGAACATGCCGCGCAGTTGACGCTCGCCGACGTCGATGACGCCGCCGATCAGCGAGGTTTCGATTGGGCCGGCGTGATGGAGATGCCCGGAGCCCATCGCGGCGAAGTGTTTCGCTTCGCCGGTCGCGTTGAGCAGGTGGCGCTCATCGAGCAGCATGGGGTTGCGGCGCAGGAGTGGTTCGTTCGCGACGACTCCGGCCGGCCGATCGCGGTGTACCTCCCGGCCGATCACGCATCGACAGCCGCGGTCGGCGAGCGGGTCGTCGTCGTCGCGAGGTTCCTCAAGGTCATTGAGGATACGGCTCGTGACGGCGTCGCCCGGCGATATCCGGCGCTGGTCGGTCGGTCCTTCGAGGTTCAGCCTTCGGGCGCGGCCGGCGCTGGGCCGTGGATGCCCATCGCGCTGCTCGTGGGCATCATGCTCGTCGTGTTCGTGGTCCTGAGCCGGCTGGCGCGCCGGCGAAGGCGCGCGGCGCTCGATTCCCCGCGGCCGATCCGCCACGAGCTGCTCGAGAACGAAGGTGATCCGTCGCTGCCCGACGACCCGGCCGAAGCCTTGGCGGAATTGAAGCGGCGCGCCCAGTCGTCCGGTTGAACATGGGGGGTGCGGGTTTCCGCCCGGCGGTCAGGCGTTATGATGCGCGGCTTCAATCGCCTCCCACGATGAGGCCTGTTGCCGACTGGTATCGATTCTTCGGCCATTGGGGCCGAAGAATCGATCACAGGCGAGACGCCTGTGCCACCGATTTGTTCGGCGCGACGTAGTCATTTCCCCGATGAGGCAGACCCGTCATGGACCTGAAAAGTATTCTCGCTGACTGTCGCCAGAAGATGGACAAGTCGCTGGAGCATTACGACAAGGAACTGCGCGGCATACGGACCGGTCGCGCGACCACCGCGCTCATCGATTACGTCAAGGTGAACTACTACGGCAACCCGACGGACCTCAAGGACCTTGCCGCGGTCAGCGTGCCCGAACCGACGCAGCTTCTGGTCAAGCCGTTCGACCCCTCGTCGAAGAACGAGATCATCAAGGCGCTGGAGGTGGCGGACCTGGGGTTGAACCCGCAGGCGGAGGGAAGCCAGATTCGCATCAACGTGCCCGCGCCGTCCAACGAAAGGCGCAAGCAGCTTGTGGGGCAGGTGAAGAAGATGGCGGAAGACGCGCGCGTGGCGATCCGCAACGAGCGCCGCGACGCGAACAAGCTGATCGACACAGCCGTCAAGGATAAGTCCCTGCACATTTCCGAGGACCAGGGCAAGGACGCGAAGTCGCAGGTCGATGAGCTGACCAAGAAGCACATCGCCAGCATCGACGCCTCGTGCGACAAGAAATCCACCGAAGTCATGGCGGTGTGAGCAACCAGTCGCGAGCCAACGGCTCGCGGAGCACGCCTCGCACCGCCCGCAACGCACCTGATCGCGGTACGCGCGTTACCATAGTGTGAT
>CAZLDF010000422.1:0-4144 GCA_964558095.1 uncultured Isosphaeraceae bacterium
GGTCAATGGCGCGCCATGAGAGGCGAATTGTTGCGTGTCGGCATTGCTTCTTCGGCCCTGGAGGCTGAAGAAGCATTCACGGGCGCCCCCTCTCAAACGCCTGCGCCACTGGAGGCACTCACTGGCGAGACGCCCGTGCCACTGGATGGCGGCCGGCCTCATGCGCGTTTCCACCGGTCGGCGTCGTCGTCATCGGCCTGCTCGCGAATCCGCGGGGCCTCGCCCCAAAGCGTGTGCACGCCGTACTTGCTCGTGTACCAGTTCGTGGTCAGTCGCCGAAGTTCCGCCGCGAACCCAAGCGCCTCGATGCGTCCCGCCGCGAGCGTGACGGTGATGCGATCACCCAGCGCCCGCGCATCGATCACCTCGACGCCCTGTCGTTCGGCGATGGCGCGCGCGGTGGCGAGCACCATGTCGCGAACACCGCTTTGCGCCAGCGGCTCGCCTTGCAGCGCCCGCAGCGTGATCTGCGTCAGCGGCCTGCTCGTCATCGACGGGCATCCACCAGCAGCAGCGCGATCGTCATGAGCTGCAGCAGCACCGCGCCGAACATCCACTTGACGAACACATCGGTCTCGGCGATCTGCATGATGCCCAGCAGCGCCAGCAGCACCGCCAGGAGCTGCGCCACGCCCGCGACCATGCGCAGGGCGGTGAATTCGCTTCGCAGCCGCCGCTCGCTGCGCAACTCGTCGATGAGGTCGCGCAGAGCGTCCTGCGTCCGGTCAGCGGCATCGGGCCGAGGCGTCGGCGCGGCGGCCGGCGCATCGACCGAAGCTGAAGCAGGCTTGGGCTCGACCGCCACTGCGAGCTTCATGGCCAGGTCGGCATCGTGCATTGCGCCGCCTGCGCGGTGTCGTCGCCCGCCGCCGGCTGCGATCGACGTTGCGGTCGCGCCGCTGGCGCTGGAGTGCGCCTGCGCATCGCGCAGGATGATCTGCACGGCTTCATCGAATGAATCGACCGCGGCGGTGGGGCGTGATTCCTCGCGCGCGGTCGTGTCGCCGCCGAGCAGCACGGTCCGGCAGCCGGCGCTGGTTCCGGCCTGCACGTCGCGCGACTGGTTGCCGATCATCCAGCTTCGCCCAAGGTCCAGGTCCATGTCGCGCGCCGCCTGCAGCAGCATGCCGGGATGGGGCTTGCGCCACGGATGATCGCGGCGGTACGTCTGCACCGTTCCTTCGGGGTGGTAGGGGCAATAGTAAAAGCGGTCGATGAGATTGCGCCGGCCGGCGTTCTGCTCGACGAGCTTCGCGATGCGCTGATGCACGGCATCGACGTCGGCTTCGCTGTACCGGCCGCGCGCCACGCCCCCCTGATTCGTCACAACAACCAGGCGAAAGCCGGCATCGCGCAGCGCCGTGAGGCCCGCGCCGACGCCGTCGATCAGCCGAACTGCGTCGGGGTCGCCCAGGTCGCCGTCGTTGAGGATCAGGGTGTTGTCGCGATCGAGAAAGACAGCCGGTTCCATCAGGGTATAAGGATATGGCGGGCGGGCGTGCCAGTCATTCGGCGCCGGTGAGTATCTGAAGGTAGGCGTGATATGCGTACACGCGATCGCGCCGCTTGCCGGTCGTTTCGCGGAGGATTCCGGCGCGCGTGAGAATGCCGATCGCCTTGGCCGCGGTGGGCTTGGTTGTGTCGAGCAGGTCGATGACGGCGGAAAGCGTGACGATCGGATGATCCGGCAACCGATCAAACAGCCGGATTGCGGGGATGGTCGTCGCGGGAAGCTTCAAGAGCCGGCGGCGGTCGTTCCCAAGCTGGGCGAACAGCGCGGTAGCGACCGTCACGCCATCGACGGCGGCGTCGCGCACGCATTCGAGGAAGAAGTCGGTCCAGCCTTCCCAGTCGCCGTCGATGCGCACGCGCTGCAAGCGGTCGTAGTATTCCTGCTGACGGCGCTTGAGCGACAAGCTGAGATACAACAGCGGCTGCGAAGTCAGCTTCCAATGCTCGAGCAGAAGCGTGATGAGCAGGCGGCCGATGCGCCCATTGCCGTCGAGGAACGGATGGATGGTTTCGAACTGAACATGGGCGAGTCCGGCGCGGACGAGCGGCGGCAACGGGTCGCGGTGATGAAGCCACTTTTCGAGCGACGACATGGCCGCGGGCAGTGCGTCGGGCGGGGGTGGGACGAAGCGGGCGTCGCCGGGGCGCGACCCGCCGATCCAATTCTGACTGCGGCGGAGCTCGCCGGGCTGACTCTGCAGGCCGGAGGCGCCCCTCATCAGTCGCTTGTGCGCTGCAGCGAGCAGGCGCGTGCTCAGCGGCAGCCCCTTCCGCCGCGAAATATCGCGGCGCGCCCAGGTGATCGCAGCGACGTAGTTGCACACGTGCTCCACGTCCGCAGGCGCCGATGTGTCCTCGGTGGCCTCGAACTTCAGAACATCGCGCAAGCTCGCCTGGGTGCCTTCGATCTGCGAAGAAATGACCGCTTCTTTGCGCACGAACCCATAGAGGAACCAGCCGGCGTCGGGAACCATCGCGCCTGCGACGTTCAGACGGCCGAGCGCGGCGAGGGCGCCGCGATGACGCTCGGCCAATCGGTCGTCGAGCCGCAGCGGCGGGTTGCGAGGCGGAAGTGGGCCGGGAATGAAGGCCCGGACTCGTTCACCAGCGACGGCGATGGTTCGATAGTGCCCGGTAATTCTGGCCATGGGCGTTTTGATCTCGATGAAGGCTCCGCACCTGGTAAACGATTCTTTCCTAGTGTAAGCCGCTGGTCAAGTCCGCTTGACCAGAGGCGTTTCGCAGGGGCAGCGACGCGACGCGACGCGAGAAGCCGGGCGGGTCCCCTCGCGAAACGGCGATTGTCAGTGCACCGTCGCGTCGCCGAAGCAGGTCCGCACGCTGCGGGCGACGTCGATGAGCGGGTGATTGGTCGGCACGAGGCGCTGCTTGCCCGCGGCGTCGAGAAGGTCGATGTCGTTGAACAGCCCGTTCTGCCGCACGACCATCCGTCCGCGGGCGCCGCTCATGAGAATGCGCAGCGCGTGATAGCCGAAGTTGGTGGCCAGGACGCGATCGGCGGCGACGGGCGACCCGCCGCGCTGCACGTGGCCCAGCACCGCGCATCGCGACTCGATGCCCGTGCGCTGCTGGATGTCGTCGGCGAGTTGTTCCCCCACGCCGCCGAGGCGCACGGGATCGGGGCTGGTCGGGTCGCGCCGCGCGATCACCCTCTGGCCCCCCCTTGGCCGCGCGCCTTCGCTGACGGCGACGATCGAAAAGCCGCGAAACCGCACGCGGCGGCTCTGGACGAAGTCGCAGATGACGTCGAGGTCGTAGGGGATTTCCGGGATGAGGATGACGTCGCTGCCGCTGGCGATGCCGGCGCTCAGCGCCAACCAGCCGGCGTTTCGCCCCATCAGCTCGCAGACCATCACGCGGTGGTGGCTGGCGGCGGTGGAGTGCAGGCGGTCGAGGGCGTCGGTGGCGGTCGCCATCGCCGTGAGATACCCGAACGTGATCTCCGTGCCGATGACGTCATTGTCGATCGTCTTGGGCACGCCGATGATGTTGACTCCGCGGCTGATGAAGGGGGCGGCGCAGCTCATGGTGCCGTCGCCTCCGACGACGATGATGGCGTCGAGGTCGTGGCGCTTGATGCTCTCGATGCAGCGGTCGGTGACGTCGGCGAAGATGGGCTTGCCGTGCTCATCGTCGCCGACGTGGAGCTTGGCGGGGTTGCAGCGGTTGTTGCAGCCGATGATCGATCCGCCGCGAGTGAGGATGCCGGAGACGTGCAGCGAGGAAAGTTCGCTGACACGGTTCTCGACGAGCCCCAGAAAGCCGTCCTCGATCCCGAAGACGCGCACGCCGTAGCGATAGATCGCGGCCTTGGCGACGGCGCGGATGACGGCGTTGATCCCCGGACAATCCCCGCCGCCCGTGAGAATCCCGATGCGCTGGATGGCGCTTGTGTTCATGGTCTGGATTGTAATGGTTTCGGTGAAGAGCCGAGAATGAACACAAAGACACAGAAGACACAGAAAATGAACTAAATAGCCGCGCGTAATTCTGCGCTACTCTGGAGTCGTCGACTCAGGCGGGTGAGGTACGCGGCGACCTCGCCCATGAGTTCATCGATGCTCCGGCACCGATGATTGTACGTTACGTTGGCGTGCGTTTCCCGCCAGAC
>CAZLDF010000423.1:0-2797 GCA_964558095.1 uncultured Isosphaeraceae bacterium
GCCCAGCGCCAGCAGGCCCGCCGCGATCAATTCCTTGACTGGCTGAGTGTGCGGCATGGGTCATTGCTCCCGATTCGCGTTCTCGGTCTTTTCCGCGCGGTTGCGCGCGATGCTGCGCAGCTCATAGACCGCGCCGAGCACATCGTGCCAGAACTTGCTGCCGAACCCGAGCGCGACGCCGGTGAGGACGCAGCCCATCGCAGCGTAAATCACGTTGTGGAAGCCGCGCGTCGCGGGCGCGCGAACCCATACGTGGTCGCGGACATTCACCCATCCGAGCGTGGACCAGGGCTCTTCGAGATGCGTGAGTATCTCGAAGAAGTCGGCCTTGACGGCGAGCGCGAGGAAGCAACCGACGATCACCGCGCGCAGACTGATGGCGTACGCGCGGTCCGGCTGTGTGTTCGTCTCGATCGCCTGCTTTCGGTCTTTGAGTTCGTTGTTGTGGAGCTTGAGCAACTCGGTGAGGCGCTCGGCGGCGACGCTGAGCACGGTGAGGACGATCAGCAGATTGATCAGCGGCTCGAACGCATCCATGGCGGAACCTCCTGTGGCGGCCCCGGCGTCGCCGGGGTCAACATCGCTTCCACGGAGAGAAGCGCAAAACGCCGCCTCGGCGCGACGAGCAAGTGCGAAATTTGCGGAAGATTGTCGTAAGTGTCTGGCAATGCGGCAGATGCGAAGACTTGCGCGGCCCGACCGCGGCGGCAGATTGGGTATCATGCTCCCCGGTGATCCGCTTCCGCTGCCAGGCGTGCCAGAAGAAGATCGCTGTGCCGGTGGAGCATGGCGGGCGGCGGTGCCGCTGCCCGCGGTGCAACGCGACGCTGGTCGTCCCCACTGAGACCGAAGTGGAGCGAGGCGAAGACGCAAGCGTGGCGGCGGGGGTTGGTGGTGGGCCGGTCACTGCTGAGCGCGCGGGCGCCGGCGGACAGTTGATCGACTCGCAGGAATTCGCGGTCGAAGCGGCGCCGCCGCGGCGTGCGACCATCGCGCCGAGTCAACGCGCGGACGCGCCGCTGCGCGGGCCCGCCCCTCGCGCCGTCGCCTCGACTGACACGAGACGCGAAGACGCAAGCGAGCGCACATCTCCGCATGAACTCATCAATCGTCGCGAAGTGAAGCTCGGCGCGCTGGGCGCGCTCGGGTTGCTGTTGTTGGCGGCGATTATCTTCGGCAACGTCATCACGGCCTTCTTCACCGCCCTGATCGCGATCGCGATCGTCAACGGTTACTGGCTCGGCGCTTCGCGGATCGCGGCGGTGTTCGGCGGGCTGTTCGCGGCGGCGCTGGTCGCTGTGCCCCTCGGCCGGGCGCTCGAAAGCGCGCTCGGCGGCATATTCGGCACGACGGGGCTCACCAATCGTCTCGTCAGTGTGTTGATCGTCGTTGTGCTGATCGTCTCGCTCATCGCGTTCGTGCTGCAACTGGTGATTCGCAAGTGGTTGAAGGGTCACCCGAAGCTGGTGCTGTACGATCGGCCGGCGGGCGCTGGTCTTGGGCTGCTCGAAGGCGCCTTGATGGGCGTGATCATGATGTGGGCGGTGATGTCGATGGAGCCGATCGCAGCGACGGGCGTGACGGCGTCGCACGCGCACGTGGACGCAGCGCCGAACCCCGTCGCCGAACGCGTGCTCGAAGCGAGCCAGTCGATGCGTGAGAGTGTCGTCGGCCGCGCCGCCGACAGCGTCAACCCGCTCAAGAACCTGCGGCTGTTCACGCTGTTCCAGAAGGTGCTCGTCGTGCTGAACGATCCCGCGGCGCGCGAGGCGTTCGTCAATCACGAGGCGATCGTCGGCATTCAGTCGCGGCCGTCGGTGCAGCAGGCGGTGGCGCTGTTGCAGGAAGATGAAGAGCTTGTGGCGATCATCGACGGCGAGTCGGGCATCACCGCAGCGGCTCTGCGCCGGCTTCTCGACAGCGATGTCCTGCTGCGAATCTTCGACGATACGGGCATCGTCGAGGACCTGCGCCCGATGACGAAAGAGCTCGAACGGGCCATCGAGGACGCCTACGCCCAGGTGCGCAGCGACGATGACGCGGGCGAGCAACGTGAGCAGTAGCGCCTACAGTGCGTGGATGTCTCGCGCCGCAACCAACTCAATCGCATTCGTCCTCGCGGTCGCCGCGATCGCGGTGATCATCGGCTGCGACGGGGGCGTGGCGCCGAACCACCGCGACGGCGCGAAGCCGCAAGCGGCAGAAAGCGGCGGCGACGACCACGACAACACCATCGACGAGAACGCCATGACCGAGCGCCCGCATGCCGCCAATCGCCTCATCGACTCGACCAGTCCCTATCTGCTTCAGCACGCGCACAATCCCGTGGACTGGCATCCGTGGGGAAGTGAAGCGATCGAGCGCGCCAAAGCCGAAGACAAGCCGATCTTCCTCAGCGTCGGTTATTCGACGTGCTATTGGTGTCACGTCATGGAGCGCGAAGTCTTCGAGAACGAGGAAATCGCGGCGCTGATGAACGAGATGTTCATCAACATCAAGGTTGATCGCGAGCAGCGCCCGGACCTCGATGAAATCTACATGACCGCGACGCAACTGATGACGCAGCACGGCGGCTGGCCCATGAGCGTGTTCCTGACGCCTGACCTCAAGCCGTTCTACGCGGGCACGTACTTCGGCCCGACCGATCAGCACGGCCGGCCGGGCTTTCCATCGCTGATTCGCTCCCTGAACGATGCGTGGCCCAATCAGCGCGAGCAGGTGCTCGCCGCGGGCGATCGCGCCGCCAGCGCCATCGAGCACGTTCTTGCGGAGCGCGCGGCGGGCGTCGATGCCGCTG
>CAZLDF010000424.1:0-3976 GCA_964558095.1 uncultured Isosphaeraceae bacterium
CCGCGAGGGGGGGGGGCGGCACGAGTGGGGGGGGTGGGGGCAGGGACGATCGCGCGGGCGGGGCGTCGCATGCGACCCCGCAGAACGCGCGCATGCCCATGGGCCTCTTCATCGTCGGCCTGCTGTGCGCCGCCGTCGCGGTTGTCGCATCGCTCATGCTCACGGTCAGCCACCTCGGCGGCATGGACCTGCCCGGCTGCGGCGAAGGCAGCGGCTGCGCGGAACTTTCGCGCAGCGCCTGGGGCAAGGTTCCGCTCGTTGACTGGCCGGTCGCGTACGTCGGCGTTGCGTACTTTCTCGCGGTGCTCGCCGGCTGGTTCGCGACGATGGGCAGGCCGACGAACACGCTGCGCTGGCTCATTCGAATCGGTGCATTGGCATCGCTCGGATTTCTCATCGTGATGTTCGCGGTCGAGAAGACCTTCTGCCTGTATTGCTTCATTTCGCACATCGCGAACTTCGCGCTGCTGGGCGTTTCGGAGCTTGGCGCGCGGTCGATGGGGCTCGTGGCTTCGCCGCGGCCGATCTTCGCGACGCTGATCGCGTTCGTCGTCGCGACCGCGGGTCTCGCCGGCGCCAACGCCCATTACCAGGGCCAGGCGGAAGAAGAAGCTCGCGTGCAGCGATCGGGTTCGCTGGATGAAATTCGAAGCGGATCGGGACAGGGCGACGCGACGCGCTGGGGTCCGAGCGGCTTCACCGGCCGCTGGCGCATCGGGCCTGAAGCAGCGCCAATCCGCATCGTCATGTTCACCGACTATCAGTGCCCCGACTGCAAGCGCATCGAAGCCGAAGCGATGGCGCTGGTGCGCAGCCGCGAGGACGTGTCGCTGTCGGTCAAGCATTTTCCGATGTGCAAGGACTGCAACAAGTACCTGCCATCGACGATGCACGCGAACGCGTGCTGGGCGGCGCGTGCCGCGGAGACCGCCGGCGAGCTGGGCGGCAACGACGCGTTCTGGAAAATGTCCGAGTGGCTCTTCGAGAACGACGGCAAGTTCGAGACGCCGCAGGTTCTGCAACCGATCGTTTCCGAGATGGGCCTTGATCTGCAGGAGTTCATACGCACGATGAGCAGCGCACAAACGTTGCCGCTCATCGAGCACGACATCGACGAAGGCAAAGACCTCGGCCTACATTACACCCCGATGGTGTTCATCAACGGCGTCGAGATGAAGGGCATCTTCACTCGCAACGCGCTGACGAGCGCCGTGATGGACCTCACCGGCGACAATCTGCCGCCCGCGACGAGCATCAATGACAATCCCGTGCAAGCGCCGATGAAGTACGTCGCGGACTGGCACGAGCAGCGGGTGGCGCCGCTGGCGCCGGACACTGTGCCGCGACTGTACGGCCCGGGCGACGCGAAAGTGCGCATCGTCATGTGGGCCGATCTCGACTATCCGCAGTGTCGCCAGGCCGATCGCGACCTGCGCAACCTCGTCAATGAGTTCGACAGCGTGTCGTATCAGTTCCGCCACTATCCGTTCGATCGCGACTGCAATCCGCGTTTGCAGGTGCAGACGATCGAGCATGAATGGGCGTGCGAAATGGCGCGGGCCGCGGAAGCGGCGGGCCAGCTCGGCGGGCTGGTGAAATACTGGGAGATGCACGATCGCCTGGTCCTCGAGCCGTCGCTCATCCGCAATCAGTCGAAGTTGCTCGAAGCCGCGGTGGCGCTGGGCCTGAGCGCCGACGCCTTTCAGGCGATGCTGAACGATCAGGCGGTGACCGATGCGATCCTCGACGACGTGGACGCGGCGGCGCGGTCGGGCCTGACGCAGATTCCGTGGATTTTCGTGCAGGGCAAGCGCGTGCCGCGATGGAGCGACGTTGACGGCTCGCCGACGATGCGAAGGATCGTCGAGCGAGCGCTCGAAGAGGCGAACACGCCGCCCGCGGATTGAGTCGCGTCGCGCTTGACCGGCAGATGCGGAGGCGCAAGCGGGAGCGCATGCGACTCCGCAAATCCCAACGGTTCGGGGCATCTCATTCCCACCGATCGTCTTCAGGCTTGGGCGCATCGAGCCACTGACGAAAACGGCCAAAGGTGATCCCGCCGTCGTGATCGATTTCGATCCAGCACGCGCCGTCGCGCGCCGTCACCAGCCGCTCGCGACCTTCCAGCGCTTGCGCCCATTTGTCGCTGCGCCATCGCGTCCAGCCCGTTGACTGCATGACGACGTCGGGGTCGATGCGCTTAATGAAACGCATCGCGTCTTCGTTGGCGCTGCCGTGGTGAGGCAGCTCGCTGACGTCGGCGTGCAGATCAGGATGTCGAACCAGCGCGGCGTCGATCGCTTCGCCCTGGATATCGCCGGTGAGCAGCACGCTTCGCGTCGCGACGGCGATGCGCACAATCATCGACGTGTTGTTCACAGCGACGAAGCGATCGCCGGCGCGCGGGTGCAGCCACGTCCACGTCATCTCGTCGAAGGTCGCTTGGTCGCCAGCGCTCACGGTGCGCACGAGCACGTCCTTCGCGGTCAGGCGATCGATGAGGAACGCGACGGGGTCGCGGCCAGGGTTTGCGGTTTCACCCTGTCGCATGAGCTGAGGCGAAACGAGCACCTCATCGACGTCGAACGCATCGACGAGTTCCAGCACGCCGGAGTAGTGATCGAGATTGGCGTGCGAGATGACGACGGCGTCGATGTTTCGCACGCGCAGCGCCCGCAGGGCGGGCACGATCGTGCGCTTGCCGGCGTCGAAGCTGCTGGATGAGCCGGCGTCGAAGACGACGGCGCTGCGGCCGCTGCGCAGCAGGTAGCACGATCCGTCGCCGACGCTGAGCATGTCGATGCGCAGCGCCGCGTGCGTGGGCGGCGCCAGCGCCGGCCACGCGGCCCAGACGGTGATGGGAACGACGCACCACGCGATCGCGCGACGCCAACGCCGCGACTGCGTCCCCAGCCACGCGCACACCCACGCCAGCGCCGCGATCGTCCACCACATCGACGGCTGCGGCACGACCACGCTCGACAGCGGCACGGTCTCGAACACTCGAACCATCGAGATCATCAAGTCAGTCAGAATCACCAGCGGCACGCCGAGCAGCGCCGCGAAACTCGGCAGCACGAGCGACGCGACAATCCTGGCATAGCCCAGCAGCAGAATACCGCTGACCAGCGGCAGCGCCAGCAGCGACAGCGGAATGCCCAGCGGCGAGAGGAACCCGAAGTGACGCATCACCAGCGGCGTGGCGAGGAGCCAGGCGACGACCGCGACGGTCAGCGCGCTGCGCAGCCACTGGCCGAGCATCTGCGCCGCGGTGACGGCCTCGCTGCGCCGCTGCCTGAACCATCGCTGCTGCGTGCCGCGCGTGAACAGCACCAGGCCGAGCACCACGCCGTAGCTGAGCTGAAATCCCGCGGTGAACAGCTCCTGCGGCCGCCAGAGCAGGAGCACGATCGCGCTCAGCGCCAGCAGGCTGCCGATGTTCAGGCGCCGGCCGAACGCCAGGCCGAGCGACGCGGCGATGGACATCAGCCCGGCGCGCAGCACCGGCGCGCGTGCCTCGACGAGAAACAAGTACGCCAGCACCACCCCGATGATTAACCAGCCATGCCAGCGCCCATGCCGCCCGGCGAAGCGCGCCGCGATCAGCACGAAACCCGCCAGGATCGCCAGGTGCATGCCCGAAATCGCCAGCAGATGCGCCAGACCCAGGTGCTGAAACGACTCCATCAGCCCGTCGAGCGCCGGCTCGCGCTCGCCAAGCAGCAATGCTGAAAGCAGCGCATCGCGCTGCGGCTGGTCGGCGATGGGCAGGTTCGTCAACAGCCACGAGCCGCATCGCTGCCGCAGGTTTTCGCGCACCGCCACAAAGCGATCGACGATGCCGGCGTGATGCGGCTCTGCAATGGATATCAGTTCACGCGACGGCACGGTGAGCATGCCCGCCTGGCCGAGCATGCGCGCATATCGCTCATAATCGAATTCTCCCGGGTTGTGCGGGCCGATGGCGCGCAGCAGG
>CAZLDF010000425.1:0-10816 GCA_964558095.1 uncultured Isosphaeraceae bacterium
TCGAGGCGATGCGCATCGCGTCCGTCACGATCGACGAGCGGCCGATGGTGCACCTGCAACTGAAGTCGTCGCGCTCGAAGGTGGCCGCCGATCGTCAGCCCGCGCCGGTTGCGGGCCAAGACGGCGCCGATGGCGTCGCCCCCACCTCGGTGGACGCCGGCGATCATGACGTTGTTGACCCGGCGCGCATCGGCCAAGGCGCCAGCGCCCGCGACGAGGCCAAGCCAGATCAACTTCAAGACCCCGCCGGCGACGAAGACGAAGACTCGTTCATCGATCTCTTCGTCAATCCCCATTCGATGCTCATCGAGCGCGTCGAGTCGCGCTGCACGTTGCCGGACGGGCGCACGTGGCGCACCCGCCTGGACATCACGCCGCGCGAAGGCGATGAACTACCCTCGGCGGACGACGAAGAGGTTCTCCCCGCGCCGGGCAATGACGAGTCGCGGGACGGCGAACCGACGAGCCGGCCTGTTCACCCTGCGACCCGTGGCGGCGGTCCCGTCGCGGCGCTGCTTGGGCCGGCATGAATCGCTGCATGTACGCTTTGGGCTTGCAATCTCATTGCGTGAAGATCCGTCGCGGCTCGCCCCAGCCGAAGAGGCCCGGCGCGACCATCATCACCACCGCGCCGAGAATCAACGCGAACGCGATCCACTCGTTCCATCGCGGCGGCTCGCGCATATAGACGAACGCGAACACCAGAAACACGCTGATCGAAATCACCTCCTGCAGAATCTTCAGTTGCGGCAGGGTGAACGTGCCGTGACCCAGCCGATTCGCGGGCACCTGGCAAATGTATTCCGGCAGGGCGATCAGCCAGCTCAGCAGGATGACCAGCAGCAGCGGCGCTGCTTTGTGCTTCAGGTGGCCGTACCACGCGATCGTCATGAAAATGTTCGAGCAGATCAGCAGAATCACAGTCGGCATGGCGGTCGCATCCTTTCGTAACGGCGGGAAGGCGCGGAGTGTACGAGACCAACTCAAAACTATGAAGCAGCGGGAGTCGCGCGAGCCGCGTCGTCCCCGACTCGGTCGATCGCCGAACGCGCAAGCGTCACGCGCCCGAATGAAACGCTCCTCATCGAATGTGAGGCGACTGTTCGCACGAACATCGCGGTTCACGCGCATTTCACGAAAATGAATTGCGACTCATGATGCAGCGAACGTGCCGCGTTCTCGCGGCTAGTAACGCGATTCGGAACGCCCTGACGCCGGGATGAAGGGATTTCATCGAACCGAACGGCGATCGTGTGAAAAACCCGCCGCGATCCGCTGCGTATCGATAGCGAACAGGAACCGCGTCGCCTCGCTCGCGGGAACGACCGGGGCCGCCGGCCATCGCGCACGGCGCGTGGAATTCACTCGAGTTGATCGCGTCGTCCATCTTGAACGATAGAAGGAACGACGCTTTCAATGACCAAAGGGAATCGACGCGTCATCGCGAACACACATACGGAGTGCAACGGGCACATGAGAACGCGATGCAATATCTCACTGAGAACCTCAACGACCGGCTGCGCGAGCGCGCAGCCACACGAGTCGAGGTCCGTCCTTCGGGACACGCATCGCACGCCTCATGATCCCGTTGCGCGGCCGGCGGCGGTCGCCCGACCGACAAGGCACGGCGATTGAGGCGACGAACGGAACACCGTCGCCGCGGGCCGCAGTTTCCGCGGACAAGCGGCCATGCGACGACGGCGACCTGTTTCGACCTGAACTGAATCCTTCTGAAAACAACTGGAACGAGACAAGGAGAATCACCATGAAGAAGCACACTACGACTCTTGCTGTGTTCACCTGCACGTTCGCGCTGCTCGGCGCCGCGCCGGCGCTGGGAAGCGGCTCGTTCTTCACCGGTCCCGCCATCCTCGCCCCCGATCTCGAAAGCGTCAGCGGCGAGATCAAGCGCGTGGACTTGGAGAAGAAGCAGTTCGTCCTCGCCCCCATCGGCAAAGAGGACATGACCATCACCGTCAGCGAGAGCACCACGTTCACGCTCGACGGCAAGCCTTCGACGATGAAGGAAGCGCTCGTCAACGGACACAGCGCGACCGTTCAGCACGAAAAGGGCGGCGCATCGCGCGTCGATGTCCGCTCGAAGAAGTGATGCTCTGAATCAACTCGTCGATTCGCGGGTTCCAAGCGGGCGAAGGCCCGCATGGACCGGCAACCGAGGCCGGCAGGTCCAACCTGCCGGCTTTTTTCTGCGCGGTGCGCAGTAACGATGATTGAATCGCCGCTCCGTCAGGCGATCAGTCGCCGCGCATCGCCCGCAGCACCTCGGTCGGCGAGACGGAAGGATTCAGCGAAGTCTCTGTGGCCAGGCGCTCCCTCAGTTCATCCATCGTCGGATATTGCGCGAGCGTGCGGAGTTCGAAGAGAAGATGCGTTGAGAGCGATTGGCCGGAGCGCTTCGCGCGCTCCTTTAGCCGCGAGTGAAGCTCGTCAGGGACATTTCGGATCGTAATCGTCTTGGTCATCGACGTCTCCATTTATCGCACGCTCAACGTCGGCTGGACGTACTGGCCGCTGAGGGTGGCGATGGAAATCTGCTGCGCGAGGCTTTCGCACAGGCTGCGCAGCTCGCGCTCGAGCGCCGTCCCCGACTTCCAGTTCTTCAGCGGCTCGCCTGAATCGCAGTTGAACCGAAGCTGCATGTTGATCGGCACGCGGCCGAGGAACGGCAGGTGCATCGCCGCCGCCATCTCTTCCGCCCCCCCCCGGCCGAAGATGTCGTACTCCTTGCCGTCGTCCCCGATGAAGTAGCTCATGTTCTCGACGATGCCCAGCACCGGAACGCCAAGCTGCTGAAACATGCGCACCGCGCGCTTGGCGTCGTCCTGCGCGACCTTCTGCGGCGTGCACACCACCACCGCGCCGGTGCACGGAAGAAGCTGCGCCAGCGTCAGCGGCACGTCGCCCGTGCCCGGCGGCAGATCGACGATCAGGTAATCGAGTTCGCCCCACTCTGATTGCGTGGCAAGCTGCTTGAACGCGCCGTGTGCCATCGGCCCGCGCCAGATCAGCGCCTTCTCCGGCGGAACAAGCTTGCCGATGGTGATCGCCTTGATCCCGTGCACTTCGAATGGCACAAGCATGTTGCCCTTGACGTCGGCGGGCAGGTCGTCGAGGCCGAGCATGGTGGGCATCGACGGCCCATAGATGTCGCCGTCGAGCAGCCCAGTCTTCGCGCCGAGTTTCGCAAGCCCGACCGCGAGGTTCACCGCGACCGTCGATTTCCCCACGCCGCCTTTGCCCGCGCCAACCGCGATGACGTGCTTGACATTCGGCAGCGGGTTGCCCTCGCGCGCCTTCTCGTTCGTCGAGCGCACGTCGGCGGTGAAATCGACCGTGATCGATCCGACCTCTTCCCCGGCGTCCCGCGCCTTGCCGCGAACCGCCTGTTCGATGTCGCGCCGAATGCGGTCTTTCATCGGGCAGGCGGGCGTGGTCAATTCGATGACGATGGCGACGTTCTCGCCGCAGAGGCGCACGTCCTTGACCATGTTCAGCGAGACGAGATCGCGGTGCAGGTCGGGGTCCTGCACCGTCGCGAGAGCATCGTGCACTTGTTGGCTGGTAAGGGCCATAGAATGAATCCGCCGGTCGGGATCGCGCGCGTGAACGAGAGACCGGCATCATAGGCGGACGCGAAGATGGATTCAGGAATCGAGATGCTTCGGCGATTGGCGCGGCGATCGAGCCGATGCGTCGCGCTTGGCGCGGCCGCTGTGATGATCGGCGCCGCGGACCCACCGCAGGACTCGCCCGGCGCCGCTGCGCCGCCGGCTGATCTGCTCGCCGGGCCGAAGGTCGATGCGGAGGACGCGGAAATCGGCGGCGAGGGCGACCTTCTTCGCCGGCGCGTGCCGATCCGCTTCGACCAGTGGCGCGAAATGTTCGATTCGCTCGAACTCACGGACGCCCAGCGGGCGGAGGCGCGCGACGCCATCCTGGCCCACAGGCAGCAGCGCCAGGCGTATCTGCGCGAGCACGGCGAACGCATCCGCGGGCTGCGGGAATTGGTCCGCGCCTCGCGCGAAGGTGGAAGGTCGGGCGATCAGCGAATCATCGCCGAGCTGCGCGACCTCGAAAGCGCCGTGCCGGCTTATGTCGATGCGCTGGAGAAGCTGTGGTCGATTCTGACGGTGCCGCAGCAGGCGGAGCTTCGGCGCAAGTTCCGCGAGTTTCGCGACGAGGCGATCGCGAAGGCGAACACGGACGCGCCGCGGAGCCCGCGCGACATTCAGGCCGATGATGGCAGCGAAGACGAGATGATGCAGGAGCCTTCGGGGTCGATGATGATGGGCGATGCAACGTCCGAGAACATCGAGTCGCCGGATGCGGGAGCGCTCGACGCCGCGGCGAGGAAGCGCCTGGCGTTTCTCCGCAGCCGGCAACTGAAGCCGCGGGGCGAGTGATGGACGACTGATCGAAGGCACGGGCGTGACGCCGGTGTTGGTCGGCTCATCCGCCAGAGAGGGCGCGCGGGCGTGCGCACCGAGGACGATTCGGCCGGCATCGCCGAACCCCGACGATGATCCGGCCGTTAAGATGTCCGCGATGCCGGTCGGACTCGACAAACACGTGTGCGTGCTGGGCTTGGGCTACATCGGCCTGCCGACCGCGGCGGTGCTGGCGTCGCGCGGCTACCGCGTCACCGGCGTCGATGTCCACGAGTCCGTGGTGAAGACGATCAACGCCGGTCAGACGCACATTGTCGAGCCGGAGCTGGATATTCTCGTGCGCGCTGCCGTGCAGTCGGGCAAGCTGATCGCCAAGGGGGGGCCGGTCGAAGCCGACGTGTTCATCATCTGCGTGCCCACGCCGCTGGGGAAGGACACGCAGGCGGACTTGAGCTTCGTCGAAAGGGCGGCGCAGTCGCTGGGGCCGGTCCTGCGTCCCGGGAATCTCGTCGTGCTCGAATCGACCGTGCCGCCGGGGACGACGGAGATGGTCGCTGGCATTCTTGCGCGAAACTCGAAGGTCGCGGTTGGCGACATTCGTTTGGCGCATGCGCCGGAGCGCGTGTTGCCCGGGCGCATCCTGCGCGAAGTGGTCGAGAACGACCGCATCATCGGCGGCATCGATGACGCATCGACCAGCGCGTGCGCCGATTTCTACAGCACGTTCGTTTCGGGCGAGCTGCACCTGACGACCGCGCGCACGGCCGAGACCGCCAAGCTCGTCGAGAACGCCTTCCGCGACGTGAACATCGCCTTCGCCAACGAGCTGTCGGTGCTCGCGGATGAACTGGATGTCGATGTGTGGGAATTGATCCGCCTGGCGAACAAGCATCCGCGCGTGAACATCCTCTTGCCGGGGCCGGGCGTGGGCGGGCACTGCATTGCGGTCGATCCGTGGTTCCTGATCAACGCAGCGGGCGCGAATTGCCGTCTGATGCGCACCGCGCGGCAAGTCAATGAAGCGAAGCCCGATTGGGTGGTCGAGCGCGTGATGAAGCGGGCGGAGCGGTTCAAGCAGCCGAAGATCGCGTGCCTGGGGCTGGCATACAAGCCGGACATCGACGACCTGCGCGAGTCGCCCGCGTTGAAGGTGGTGCGCGAACTTCGCGACAAGAAGGCGGGCGAGCTGCGCGTCGTCGAGCCGAACCTTCGCACGCACGACGAGTTCAAGCTGGTGTCGATCGAGGAGGCCCTGCGCGGCGCGGACATTGTGCTGTTTCTCGTGTCCCATCGGCCGTTCCGGCGCATCGCGCCGAATCTGCTTGCGGAAAAGACGGTGATCGACACGTGCGGGGCGCTGCGGACGTGAAGAATGAAGCATCACCACGGAGACACGGAGACACGGAGAATCGGGATGCGAAATCGGTAGTTCGTCGGTTGTCGAGTTTCCAGTGAATCACTCGAATTCGAAGTTGTATCCGCTCATGGATTCTTCACATCTCCACGACTTTCGGTGTCTCCGTGTCTCCGTGGTGGGTCCCCTCTCTTCGAGCAGACGGCGTGAGTGAACGAAAGCGAATTGCGATCTGCATGGGCACCCGGCCGGAGGCGATCAAGCTCGCGCCGGTGATCGCTGCGCTTCGCAATGACCAATGCGCAGCCGAGTTCGAAACGTTTGTCATCAGCACCGGTCAGCATCGCGAATTGCTTCAGCAGGTCGTCGATCTGTTCGAGATTCGCGTCGATGTCGAACTGGGCGTCATGCAGCCGAATCAGACGCTGGCGGTCTTGACGGCGAATCTGCTCACGGCGCTCGATGGCGCGTTGGACACCATCAAGCCCGACCTGACGATCGTGCAGGGCGACACGACCAGCGTCCTGTGCGCGGCTCTGGCGAGCTACTACCGGCGGATTCCCGTTGGTCACGTGGAAGCAGGCTTGCGCACGGGGCACATCCACGCGCCGTTCCCCGAGGAAGTCAACCGATCCGCGATCGCCCCGATCGTCGAACTTCACTTCGCGCCCACGCAAACCGCGCGGCGGAACCTGCTTCGTGAAAACGTGTGCGATGGCAAGATCGTTGTTACCGGCAACACGGTGATCGACGCGCTGCGCATGGAAGTCGCCCGGCAGGACGAAGCCGCTTTGGCGCGGCGGATCGATGCTTCGCTGGCGAAGCTCATTGCTTCGGACTGGTCGCAGCGGCCGTTCGTGCTGATCACGGGTCATCGGCGCGAAAACTTCGGCGAAGGGTTCGATCAGATCTGCAATGCGATCGCACAGCTTGCTGCGCGCTTCGCGAAGCACCGCTTCATCTATCCCGTGCATTTGAATCCCAACGTCCAGAAGCCCGTGTACGATCGACTGGGCGCGCTGGAGAACGTCACGCTGATTGATCCCGTCGATTACCGGCTGTTCGTCGCGCTGATGCGCCGCTGCGCGCTGGTGCTGACCGATTCGGGGGGCGTGCAGGAAGAGGCGCCGTCGCTCGGCAAGCCCGTGCTGGTGATGCGCGAGACGACCGAGCGGCCGGAGGGCGTCGAGGCGGGAACCGTGAAACTCGTCGGAGCGAATGCAAGGAAGATAGTCGATGGCGTGCGTGAACTTTTGACGGATGAGGCGGCCTATCGGGCGATGAGTGAAGCGATCAATCCGTATGGCGATGGGCACGCCGCGGGTCGGATCGTGCAACGCATTCGCGAGTTCTTTCATATGAACGAGGCGTGCGCGTGAACGGGTGCATCGCTCAGGATGAACGACCGGCCGCGGGATGTACGCTTCGCGATGTTGAGTCGGCCAACGCTCTTGCACGCCGGTATCGCGTTTTCGGCCGTCGAGGCCGAGGACGCGATCACAGGCGAGACGCCTGTGCCACTTCCGAGTTGGACGCCTGTGCCACTGGCGAGTCAGGCGCCTGTGCCACTGAATCTGTCATCGAGGGCTCGCCGCGATGAAACGCATGCGCGTCATCATCGCGCTCGATCACTTTCCGCACTTTCGGCGGTCGATCATGACCGAAATCGTCGAGCGCGGCGAGCACGAATACATCCTCGCGGGCGATAAACATGACTGCTGGGACGGAACGATCAAAAGCTGGCCGATAGCCGATTCGTTTCCGTTCATCCACACGCCCGCGGTGAGGATCGGCAGGCGATTTCGGTGGATGCGCGGCACGGTGCGCCTGGCGCTTCGACGAGACATCGATTGCATCATCTATCACAGCGATCCGCACCTGCTCAACACGTGGATCAGCGCGCTGCTGGCGCGAATCACGGGCAAACGAGTTCTCTTCTACACAATTGGCTGGTTCCATCACGATTCGCTCCTGCGCACGCTGTTCAAACACGTCTATTACCGCCTGGCGCATGGGCTTCTGTTGTATGGGCACTATGCGAAGATGATCGGCATCGAGCAGAGGCACCCCCCCCACAAGCTGCACGTGTGTTACAACTCTCTGGCGTATGACGAGCAGAAGGCGATCCGCGCGACGATCCGCGATGAGCAGCTGGCTGAAGTCCGCCAAGAGTGTTTTGGAAGGAGGGGGGGGCGGCCGATGATTGTCTGCACCAGTCGCCTGACGCCCAAGCGCCGACTCGATCTGCTTCTGGAGGCGATGATTGTTCTGAAGCATCAGGGGCATGATGCGAACTTGCTGCTCGTCGGCGACGGCGTCGAGCGCAGCAAACTCGAGCGCTTCGCGCGCGAAGGCGGGATTGAGGAGTCCGTGAAGTTCTACGGCGCATGTTATGACGAGCGCGTGTTGGCGGAGTTCATCCGCGCCGCGAACGTGAGCGTCGCGCCGGGCATGGTGGGGCTGACGGCGATGCACAGCTTCGCCTACGGTACGCCGGTCATCACGCACGACTCGCCTCTGCATCAAAGCCCGGAGAACGAGATCATCATCCCCGGCAAGACCGGCGAGTTCTTCCGGCACGAAGATGCCAACGACCTCGCGCGTGCGATCCGCGAATGGACACGGACTGAGTTCACGCTGGAAGCGACGAGGCAAGCCTGTTACGAGCTTCTGGAGCGATTCTACAATTCGCCGTTTCGCAGGCGGGTGTTCGATCGCGCTGTGGGGGGGGCGGATGCGGATGATTTGTTCTGGATGCGAGAGAGCGTGCAACCAGTGGCACAGACTTCTCGCCTGTGATCGCATCTGCGGCCTCAAGGGCCGAAGATGCGATGAGGGTGTGCAAAGGCGGCATTTGCATCGGCATATGCGTCGATCCCGAACGCGCTGACGATCGCCATGAGCGAGCGCTGCTGTTCCGTTGAAAGGCGCTCGCGCCACCGATTCAGCAAGTACTTTGGATCATGTACATGCTCCGCCGTCGCGCCGGTCACGGTCCGCGACGGGCGGCGGACCTGCGCGAGCATGGCTTCGACATCGGGCAGGTCGAGTTTCGCAGAGAGTTCGCGCACGACCGCTTCGGGTTCGAGAACGATGCGTTCGTAACTGAGGACGATCCAGTCGGGGTGTTTGCCGGACTGGATGGCTTGGAAGGGGATGAGCATTTTGAGGCACCAGTCGAGGACGTGCTTTTCGAAGAGCGTGCCGTGGGTCATGATTCGTTGGGCGAGGGCGAGTCGATCGGCGCCGTTGCACGCCCGTATCGCTTCGTCGCCCGTTGAGGGCGACGAAGCGATCACAGGCGAGACGCCTGTGCCACTGTCAGACACAGACGAGACGCCTGTGCCACTGGACAATTGCGTTTCGCGGAACCACTTGTGGCGCAGGAAGTCTTCGCACTCCGGCGGCCAGCCCTCGCGCATCACCGACAGCGCGTTGGCGATCGGATGACGGAACAGCACGATTGTCTTCACGTTGAAATTAGCGTCGAACCATTCGATCAGGGGGGTGCCGTAGGTCATCTGGAACACGACGCGATTCGTTCTGCGATGGAAATACGGCGCGCGGAAGTTCAGCGATGGATACACGTGAATGCGGCAGTTGATGATGTCGTCGGCAAGCGCGCGAAACGTACTCTCGGCGTCGCCTTCGAAGTGAATGGGATGTTGGAAGTGATGGCCGCTTGCGTCTTCGCCGGCGCGCGCCAAGTCCGGCATGCGTCTTCGCCAGCGCGATTGTTGAATCGCCTGCAGCGGCCGGCCGACGTAGCGCATGCCGGGATGGGCCGCCAGCGTGTTCAGCAGCCACGTCGAGCCGCTGCGTCGGGTGCAGAAGAGCAGGATGTTGGGCTTGTCGCCCTGGGTGTGGCGACAAACGGCGCGGAAGAGCAGTTCACGCGCGGTGAGCTTGGAAGACTCGAGAGCACGATGCATTGAGCTGGATTATCGTCGGAATCGCGCCGCCGGGCACGAAATAGTGATGTCGCGAGCGATTGCACGCTCGTATCGCGGCTTCGGCCGTTGAGGCCGAAGTCGCGATCACAGGCGGGACGCCTGTGCCACTGTTCAACAAGTCATCCAACCGGCTGCAACTGCTTCTTCGCGAGTTCCGCGGCGGGGTTGCCGTACTTGGCTTCGATCTGGTCCGTGATTTCCTTGAGGATGCGGATGCACTCCATGCCGTCCTCAGCGGGGACGGGCGAGGGCTTGCCGTGGAGCACGGCCTCTGCGATGCCGCGGGTGAGCAGGTCGGTGGTACTGAGGATCTTGCCCGCGGCGCGTTTGGCGCCGACGGCGACGCCCTCTTTGAGGATCTGCATGCCTTCGCCGAACGCGCTCTTCGCCGCCTCCTTCGCCGTGAGCCGCGGGCGCGAATAGCGGACGATCGATTGGGTCTCCATGTCGAGCTTGAGGATCGCTTCACTGCCGAAGATCTGCGTGTGCGAAACGTATTCCGAGCAGGTGTAGTTGGCGATTGCCGAGCTGACGCCGTTCTCGCCGGCGAGCGTGATGCGATAATCCTCGAACGGCGACCAGGGATACTCGTGCAGCAGCTTTTTCGCGACGACGACGATTTCGCTGATGTGCTTCACGAAGGCCATCGAAAGATAGACGATGTGCGGGCCGGTTTCGCCGATGACGCCGCCGGGCAGTTTGTGAACCCAGTGGTCCTTGTCGGTGGTGAAGCGCCAGGTAGGCGTGCTGAGGTGGATGAGCATGCCGCGGAACTCGCCGATCGCGCCTTCATCGACGAGCTTGCGGCCTTCCATGACGCATCGGTAGAAGAGGTCGGTGTGCGCGATGCACATCTGGACCTTGTGTTGCTTCGATGCGGCGACGAGCTTGCGGCACTCGTCGAGGTTCATCGCCATCGGCTTTTCCACCATGACGTTCGCGCCCGCGGCCATGGCTTCCATCGCGACGGGAAAGTGCGTCTTGGGCGGCGTGACGACGTCGATGATGTCGGGCTTCTCCGTGGCGAGAAGCTCGGTCAGGTTGTCATAGGACCGCGGCACGCCGAACTGTTTGGCGGCGGCCTCCGCGGCGGCCT
The DNA here is from genome assembly GCA_964558095.1 of uncultured Isosphaeraceae bacterium. Lineage (GTDB taxonomy): Bacteria > Planctomycetota > Phycisphaerae > Phycisphaerales > SM1A02 > CAZLDF01. The sequence continues at coordinate 10,813 of CAZLDF010000425.1, forward strand.
TGTT
>CAZLDF010000426.1:0-4112 GCA_964558095.1 uncultured Isosphaeraceae bacterium
ATCGCTTCACGCAGCTTTCCGGCCCTGTCGTCAATGAGGGCCTGATCGAAGCGAACAACGTCGCGCTCGTCGGTCGCGAGGTCGCCAATCATGGCGTGATCCGCGCCGACGCGGGAATGGTCGCGATGGTCGCCGGCGACGACGTGTACCTGCGCCGCCACGGCGAGCGCATCACCGTCAAGGTCGATGGATCGTGGCTGAACCCGCATCACGGGCCGCAGACGGGCGCGACGACGCCCGATCAGCTTGCCACCCCGGGCGTCGAGAACACCGGCGAAGTCAGCGCGGCAGGGGGGGGCATTCTGCTGGCCGCGGGCGACATGTACGCCCTGGCGATTCACAATTCCGGGCTTATCAGCGCTTCCGGCGGCAGCGTGCAGCTTTCGGCCAGCGACGGCCTGGTTCACAATTCGGGCCACATCACCGCGGGCGTCGAAACCGGCCGCGCCGGCGAGGTTTTCGTGCAGGGCCCGAGCGTGCTCAACGAGGGTCGCATCGACGCCGACGCCGTCAACGGGCGCGCCGGATATGTCGAAGTGACCAGTCGCGACAACACGTTTCTCGCCGCGGGCAGCCGCGTCTCCGCCTCGGGCCTCGGCGGCCACGCGCGCGGCGGCGAAGTGCTCGTGCATTCCTACAACGGCAACACGATCATGTGGGAAGGCGCGACCGTCGATGTCTCCGGCGGGCGCGACGGGGGCGACGGCGGCTTCGCCGAAGTCTCCGGCCGCAATCATCTGAACTTCATGGGCGCTGCGAAACTCGGCGCGGCGCGCGGCTTCGATGAAGGCACCCTCCTGCTCGATCCGCGCAACATCCGCATCGCCCAGTTCGGCACGCCGCCCGTCGGCGCGTTCGAGGACGGCGTGTATTCGTTCGGAGAGCCGGGCAACGCCCCCTTCGACGACGCCATCATCGGCGCGGGCGTGCTCGAAGCCATCAATGGCGACATAATCCTCGAAGCCAACGGCAGCATCTTCGTCGATTGGCCCGTTCACCTGCAGCACCTCAACAACGTGTTCTTCACCGCGCGCACCACCATCACCGTGCGCGAGCCGATCTTCGGCGCCAATTCGATCACCCTCCTCGCCGATTCCGATCAGGACGGCCAGGGTTGGATTTCGATGAACGTCCCGCTCGAAGTCAACGACTTCATCGACTTCACCGCGCCGCACATCTTCCTGCAGGACCGCGACACGCCGGGCTTCGGCATGCTCACCACCGGCGGCACGCAAACCTACACCGGGCGCGTCGAAATCGAGCGTGATTATGTCCTGACCGGATCGAAGATCATCTTCAACGACACGGTCGATACGAAGAATTCGTGGGCGATTCTGCCCAACCCGATGCCGCCCGGTTTCGTCAACGCGAAGCTGACCATCGACGGCGATGCGGAATTCAACGACCCCGTCGGGCAGACGCTGCCGCTGGCGGCGCTTGAAGTCACCGGCGACACCGCGGTCAATCCCGCCAACGGGCCGGACCTTCCCTTCGGCGGGCCGGTCGGCGGCGGCGGGGCCATGCTGATCGTCACCGACGGCGATCAGGACTATCAAGGCGACGTTTGGACACACTCCGACGTCATCTTCCGCAGCCTTCTTGCGGGCAATGTCAGCTTCCACCAGCTGGTTGACGGCTTCCATGACATTCTGATCGAGACCCAGGGCACGACGCTCTTTGGCGGCGAAGTCGGCTCTCAGGAAGCGCCCGCTTCAGTCACCACCGACGCCGGCGGCAAGACGAAGATCAACGCCGACATGACCGCCGACGAACTGAACTTCAACGACGATGTCAAGCTGCTTGACGACGTGGCGCTCACCGGCTTCTTCCTCGTCGCGTTCAACGGCACGGTCGATGGCCGGGGCCACTCGCTGCGCATCAACTCGCCGCTGACGCAGATTCACGGCGACATGGCAGACCTGAACCTGCTCGAAACTGATCCCGCCGGGACGACCGAGATCGCCGCCGACATCTCAGGCAGAACGATCAATCTGCAGGACCGCGTCGCCCTCACGGGCGATTCTGCGATCTTCGGCGAGTTGCTGGTCAACTTCGGTTCCACCGTTGACGGCGCGCATGCGCTGGCGGTCCGATCCGACCATCTGGTGCGGTTTGAAGGCGCCGTGGGGCTGGCCGATCGGCTGGCATCGCTGCTGGTCGAATCCGATGGGCTGATCGTGATCAACGGCCGCCGCGTGTATGTCACGGGCGACATCGAGCTCAACCCCAACGGGCGCGCCACCGTACCCATCATCGCGACGATCGCGGCGAACGGCCCTTTGAACATTCGCTCGTTCGCGGGCAGCGTGATCATCGGCCAGAACGAAAAGATCACGGCGCTGGGCGACCTGAACATCCAGGCGCTCAACGATGCGGTCTTCGGCGACCTCAACGCTCATGGCGACATCAGCGTCACCGCCGATCAGATTTTCATCCGCAGCCGCGAAGGCGGCATGGTGCTGCAGAGTGACGGCACGCTGGTCGCCGACAACGGCGTGGACATCGTCGCGACCGGCTCGATTAGCTTCTCAGGCAGTCCCACCATACTCGGGAACGGCAACGCGCCGTTGTTCGTCACGCGAACGGGCGGCGGCATCAGCAATAATCTCGGCGGCTTTGCACAGGTGGCCCGCAGCGACCTCGCAGCGGATGTATTCTCGTTCCTCACGGACATTCTGGACCTGACGGCGTTCCCTGCGCCGCCGCCGCCTCCGCCGCCTCCGGGTCCGAACGACCTGGCTCTGGCGTTCGGCGAATCGAAGCAGCTCGAAGACCACGTGCCGCGCGATCCGGTGTATCTGGATTCGGCCCAGCAGCTTGCGCTGTACCTGCGCGGCCTGTCGCCGGCGGAGCTGCTTGGATCGACGCGTGGCAGCATGCTGGTTCTGGACGTGCCGCAGCGCATGGAGATGACGCCGGCGGATTACACGATTTCGGCGCATCGCGTCTCGCGCACGGCCGTCATGGACGCCGTCGCAGCGCACGACAACGTCTTCACTCGCGAAGTGCGGGACCCGCAGACGGGAGAAGTGACGGCGACGGAGAACCGCGGGGCCTACATCCGCACGGTGTTCGCCCGCGCGTATTCGGACTATCAGTCGCAGCCTCAGGATCCCGAACAGCCGCTGTCGTTCGCGCAATACCTGCAACAGGAGCCTGACCAGCGCGAGGCGCTGCTGTATGCCCGGGGCCTGGGCGCGCTGCTGGGCGCGGTGCAGCGCACGGGCGCCACGCCGCTGGAGATGCGCAATTGCCTCGACGCCGTCATTGGACCGGTGACGCCCGAGGAAATGGAGCAGGCGCAGCTCGAAGCGACGATCGACGAACTGCGCGGGCGATGATCCGTTTCAATCGCGATTGACGAAAACACGAAAGCCCACGGCGTGTACGCTGTGGGCTTTTCGATTGGTCTTGTGCACACGAATGCGGAAGGCGCGTCACTTCGACTCGGACTTCTCGGGCTTCGCGATGATCTCCTGTTCCTTCAGCTCGATGGTCACCTCGATGTCGCGTGCTTTCTCCGCGGTGTAGCGCAGGGTGACGGACGATCCCTCGCCGCCGGCGACGATGAATCGAAACGTGGATCGATCCCGGCTGGGCACGCCGCCTTCGACGTCGATGCGATGCTTGCGGTGCTTGACGGGGTCGATGGTTTTGTCGAAGCGGTCGGAGACGCCGCCCGAGGCGACGACGGTCACGCCTTCGCCGGCGAGTTCCAGCCGATCGGGCTGGCCGATCTTGCGCGAAGACGCAAGCGAAGTGCGGGTGGGGATGATCTTGTCGTTCAAGACTTCGACTGTGATTTCCCACAAGCCGTCGCTCAGCTTCTTTACGCCGATCCAGTCGAAGGAAAGCAGCGGCATGTTGGAAGCGTGAAACATGGTGAACGCGAAGTTGCGGTGGCAGGTCTCTTCGAGCATGAACGCGGGATTGACGCGACTGGACCATTTCGTCGAGCCGCCGATGAGCACCCGGCCGTGCGTGGGGTGGTCGAATTCGGTGTAGTCGGTGAACGTCTGGCCGAACATGATGCGGTCTTCCCAGCGCATCGACGCTTCGCGGTCGCGCTCTCGCGGCTGACCCTGCAGGTACTGATCGTCGGACCAGAGTTC
>CAZLDF010000427.1:0-4905 GCA_964558095.1 uncultured Isosphaeraceae bacterium
GATTGAGTTCTGATTCGAGCGCTCCCGACGAGCCCTCCGCGCAAGCGGAGGGAGGATGCTCTCGATGTACTTCCTCGCGCGGCGCCGCAGCAATGGGGGTTGAGGCCGGACCAAACCCACGCTCGCGCGTGGGGCTCGTCGCGGAATCCGCTGCGCTCGCGCGTGGGGCTAGTCCTGAACTGCGCCGCGATTACCTCTCCATCGCTTGAAACAAGGCGATCACTTGCTGCACTGTCAGCGCATCGGGGCGGAGATCGGGCGTGATGCTTGGGGGCAGCGTCGCTTCCCGGCCGAAGATCGTGCCGAGTTGCTTGCGGCGCTTCGTGAAAAGCTGCGTGACGAAGCGGGCGAAGTCGCGGGCACCCGCTGCGTTATCCGAATCGCTTGCCGGCCCGCCCTCACCCCTAACCCCTCTCCCAGGAGGAGAGGGGGACAGAGCCACCATCGCGCTTGTCACCTTTGGCTGCGGCCAGAAGCAACTCGCCGGCACGACGCCGATCTTGCGAATCTCCGACAGCGCCTGCGCGATGATCCCCAGCGGGCCGTACGTCTTCGTCCCCGGCTGCGCGAGCAATCGGTCCGCCACTTCCTTTTGTATCGTTACGAACTCGCCGAGGCAGTTCGGATGATCTGCCGGCAGCGCGATCATCAGCGGGCTGGCGATCTGATAGGGCAGGTTCGCAACCAGCTTGAAATCGCGGCCGGCGATCGCATCGACGATTCGCGGATGCAGCGTGCGCCCGCGATCGAGGCAATCGGACTCAATGACCGTCAAAGCGCCGTTCGGCGCAAGATGCTTAGCCAGCGCTTCGCGGACGATCGCCGCCATGTCCGCGTCGATCTCGCATGCGATCACTTCGCAGCCGCGGTCGAGGATCGCTTCGGTCAACGTTCCCGTGCCCGGACCGACTTCGAGCACGAGCTCGCCGGGCGACAGCGCCGCCGCGTCGATCAGTTTGCGAATCTGGTTCTGGTCGTGCAGGAAGTTCTGGCCGAGGCGATGTTTCGGGCGCAGACCTCTGTCGGCGAGAAGTTGGCGAATTTGGGAGAGAGTCTGCACTGGCGGCGATCACTCATTGGCGCACATACAACTCCAACAGTGAATCGTCAGCGCGAGCGGCAAACCTGGTGATCCGATCCAATTCGTTGCGCAACAACTGTTCGATGACTGCCCTCACGCCGCATCCGCACCGGAGATTCGGCGCTCACGCGCCGCGGCGAACGCCAGCGTCGCTCGAATGTCTTCGCGCGCCAGCGAAGGAAAATCACGGATGATCTGATCCTCGCTCATCCCTCCAGCAAGATACTCGAGAATGTCATACACGGTGATGCGCGTGCCCTTGATGCACGGCTTGCCGCCGCGAATCCCCGGCGTGATCGTGATGCGGTCCTGCCAGTTCATGCCGAAAGGATAGAGCGAATCTCGCGCCGCTTCAACTTCCCGCGAAGCTAAGCAGCGGGGCGAGGTCTCCACAGGCGACTCTTCGACCCGATCGCGAAACGGTTTCGTTGCGATTCTCTACGCCTTCCCCGAATACTCGCCCGTCAACGTGTTGATGCGCACGAGCTGGCCGTTCTCGATGAAGGGGGGGACGCGAATCTTCGCGCCGGTTTCGACGATGGCGTCCTTGAGCTGGTTCGTCGCCGTCGCGCCCTTGACCTGCGGCGTGGTGTCCGTGACCCGCAACTCAACCGCGGCGGGAAGTTCGACGCTGAGCGTGCGGCCCTCGAACGAGGTCACCATGACTTCGACGTTCTCCGTGAGCCACTGGCTCTGCTCGCGCGGCAGGACGTCGCTGCGCACCTCGATCTGCTCGAAGGACTCGTTGTCCATGAACACGAACGGCCCCTCGCCGCGCCCGCTGGAGTCATAGAGGTATTGCATCGACCGCTTGTTGATCTCGACGTCTTCGACTTTGTCGCCGGAGTTGATGCGGTTGACCTTGATCGTTCCGGTGTCGATGTTCTTCATTTTGGCCTGGACGTAGGCGGGGCCTTTGCCGGGCTTGACATGGTCGGTGTCGAGCACCAGTTGAAGTTGATCTTCCCAGCGGACAAAGTCGCCCCTCTTGATTTCAGTGGCTTTGAGCATTGGACGGACAAGTTACCACGAAATGACGTGGGAGCGGCGGCGACCGCGAGCCGCGGACGATCGCCGGCGCCGAAACCCCTCAGATGGCGGATGCCCTACCGCGCTATCGCTTCCGCGCTCATGTCGCGTCCCCGGAACGCACCGTCCCTTGATCTCACTCTGTGCCCTGGTGGGCCTGCTAGAATCAGGCATGGCCAGCGTGGTCACATCATCTCGCGACATCATGAGCGGCACGCCCGTGTTCGCCGGCACTCGCGTACCAGCGCAGACGCTGATTGACTACCTCGAAGGCGGCGATTCGATCGACGATTTTCTTGATGGCTTTCCGACCGTGACGAGAGAGCAGGTGATCGCCTTTCTTGAGGAAGTCAAGGAACGCGTGATTGTGCCCAAGAAAGTCGCGTGAGAGTGCTTCTGGATGAATGTGTCGATCGACGACTCGGCCGTGAAATCGTCGGCCACGATGTGCAATCAGTGCCGGATGCGGGCTGGGCGGGAATCAAGAATGGCGAATTGCTGCGCCTTGCCCAATCCAGGTTTGATGTGTTCATTACAACCGATCGGAACTTGGAATACGAGCAAAACCTCCAGGCGTTGCAGATTGCGGTCGTCGTCCTGCAGGGAAATACGAACCGCATCGATGATCTGCGGCGGCTCGTGCCGACGCTTCTCACGAAGATCGCATTCTGCAGGCCCGGCACCGTGACCCACATCACCGGCGATTGACTACCGCGCCACGGCCTCCGCGCGCACCTCGCGCAGCACCGTCACCTTGATCTCGCCAGGGAAGGTCATTTCCTCTTCCACGCGCTTGGCGATGTTCCGCGCGATCGTGTGCGCCAGCGCATCGTCGGCCCGCTTGGCATCGACGATCACGCGCACCTCGCGGCCCGCCTGAATCGCGTGCGCCTCCTCAACCGCGGGCTGCTCCATGGCGATCGCTTCGAGCTGCTCGAGCCGCTTGATGTACATTTCCATCGACTCGCGGCGAGCGCCCGGTCGCGCGCCGCTTATCGCGTCGGCGGCCGAGACGATCGGGGTATAGGGCGAGATCGCGTCGATGTCGCCGTGGTGGCCCCCGATGGCGTTGAGCACGCGATCGTCTTTCTCGCGATACTTGCGGCAGAACTCCATGCCGATCGCCGGGTGGCCGCCTTCCATTTCGTGGTCCATCGCCTTGCCGATGTCGTGCAGAAATCCGCAGCGGCGCGCCAACTCGCCGTCCAATCCAAGCTGGTCCGCGATCATCTGCGAAAGGAACGCGACCTCGACGGAATGGCGCAGCACGTTCTGGCCATAGCTCGTGCGGAAGTGCAGCTTGCCGATCGCTTCGACGATCTTCGGGTGCAGGCCGCGAATCTTGGTTTCCATCACCGCGTCGTTGCCTTCCTTGCGAATGCGCTCCTGAATGTCCTTCTGCACGGTCTCGACGATTTCCTCGATGCGCGACGGGTGCACCCGCCCGTCGGCGACCAGGCGCTGCAATGACTCGGCTGCGATCGCCCGGCGAATCGGATCGAAGCACGAAACCGCGATCACGCCCGGCGTGTCATCGACGAGAATATCGACGCCTGTGGCGCGCTCCAGCGTGCGGATGTTGCGGCCTTCGCGGCCGATGATGCGGCCCTTCATGTCGTCCGAAGGAATGCGCACGCTGCGAACGGTCGAATCGGCGACGTGCTCGGCGGCGAATCGCTGGATCGCCATCAGCGTGATCTCCCGGCTGCGGTTCTTCGCGTCCGCCTCCGCCGCCTCGATGATCTGCTGGTTGAGCACCGCCGCGTCGTGCTCGGCATCCCGCCGAACCACCTCCATCAGCTGATCGTGCGCCTGCTGCTGCGTCAGACCGGAGACCTTCTCAAGCCTCTGTTTGATCTCGGCGAGGCGAGCTTCCATGTCCTGCTCGGCCTTGGCGAGCTTGCCGTCGCGGCTCTGCAGCGACTGCTCCAGCCGGTCCAGCCGGCTTTCGCGCTCGGTCAGCGATTCGAGCTTCTTGTCCAGCCGATCCTCGCGGCTGACGATGCGGTCCTGCTGCTTCTTCAGCTCCAGCCGAACCGCGTCCATCTCGGCTTCGAGTTCCTCGCGGCGCTTGGCGGCGGCGCGCTCGGTGTCGGCGGCGGCCTTCTGGCGGATAGCCTCGGCTTCAACCTCGGCGTTCTTGCGCTCCTGCTCGGCTTGCCGCCGGGCAGCGCGAATCGTCCCGCCCGCCCACAGCTTCACCACCAGCCAGCCAATGACCACCCCCGCGAGCACGCAGCCCACGGCGATGACGACCTCATGCGTTTCAACTGCCAACGTGCTGAACAATCGCACGGCGAACCTCGCTCTCACGCCTCACGAGCTTGCAGCCCCTGAAGCGACATGCCGGCCCACCCGCGCGGCGCGCAACGACGCCTCGGTGGTGCTTCCACTCGACACGAGCGAGATTCATGGAATCCAACACGACCTGCTGCCGCGACCGTCACCAGCGCTCTTCGCCGCCCTTCGCTCAGGCGGCTCCGATTCTCGCATCCGCGCTTGTCCGGCGCCAACCGGTCAGGGGGCGGCGAATCGCCGCCACGAACGCCGGTTGCAGCTTTGTTTTCCGCGGCAGTCTGGCCTCCTCTCGTCCGAAAGGCCCGTTGTGAAGTCTGGGTTTGGGGTGAGGAATTGGGTTGGAAACCAATAAAGCTCGAACAGTCAATCTATCCCGCGCTCGAAATCTCGCAGGCCGTCCCCCGAAGAGACGCGGTGGGGGAGCGGAAGGAACGGAATCGCCCGTGTCGTTGGGCGGGCCGTGGAAACAGGATGTTCAGGGCGAAGCCGCGATTTGC